>JAFTHJ010000242.1 GCA_017457465.1 Clostridia bacterium
ATTTCCGACTTTGCCTTTGACGGAATAAAAAATCTCAAGGCGATATACTACGAGGGCTCGGCTTCCAAATATCACGCCATAGAGGTAGGAACGGGAAATCAAGCCTTTTCCGCCCTCTCGGTCACCTGCAATTACGTACCCGCGAAATAATTAAAAGATAGGTCGCTCTGATGTTGTGTTGTCATAACACAACATCAGAGCGACTGTTTTTATTCTTCAAGCGCGTCAAAGAAGACCATACGCTCCTCTCTCGCCGAGCCATCTGCGTCCTCTCCCGCCATCTCTCCATCCGCGGGTATCCACGCCTGTGAGAAATCGGCTTCTCTGAAAAGAGCCGCCAAGCCCGTTATCTGCTTGAGGCGAAGTATCTCGTCCCTATCCATACCAAGATGCTTCGATATCCAAGCATCCGAGCGACCAAGCTCGTGAAGCTCCCTGACGATATTGCTCATCAGGTCAACATCGTGAGAGCCTCTGGCGCGATTATGTCTTATCGTACTCGCCATTCTTTTATCGAGTGGCTTATCTATAACCGACACGGGAAGCATACCGCCCTCGCGCTCATAAATATCCTGATTTTCTTTCATTATTCTATATCTGTGAAATCCGTCAACTATTATATATTTGTCGTTTTGCTTATCATAATAGCAGACTATAGGCATAGTATATCCGTCCTCCCTGATGCTATCGTATAAAAGCTTCAGCTCGGGCGGAGCTACCGAATTAGGATTATAGGTGTTCGGCACTATCTTTTCCATCGGAACCGCTATAATGCCGTATACAGGACTTTTAAATGTCATATCAATCATACACTCCTTTGTATTTCTCACGAAGATACTTGACCTGTCTCTTCTGCTCTCGCGACAGACCAAAGCCCATAGTTCTGCAGATATGGTCATTCTTCAGTATGCAATAACACATTCTCTTCCAGCTCGGGATATCTTTCGTGCTTTTGATATCGTCGGTATTATCCGGAATCTTTCCCACAAAAATGACTCTGTAGCACCGCGTAACGGTATAATTTGAAACTCCGTTCAAGCGGATATTATATCCCTTCTCCTTCAGCTCCTCGATAGTCTCGTTGGTAAGTCCTCCGCCCGTGTTATGCCAGAACAGTATCGAGGTATTGAACTTCTTCTGGTAGTTTTTTCTTATACGCTCGGGAAGTGTGTCAAGCAGGAATTTGGTGTACGACTCCCAGGTATATCCCTCGGGCAGTGTGAGATTTTTATATCCCATTGCTTTGGTTTTTCCGTAGATAGAGCCGAAGTTTACTCCCCTGACCCGCCCTACCAGCTTCGCCCATATTTCGGGGTCTATAACTCGGTAAAGATTAAGGCTTTCCTTGGCGTAATCGTTAAAGGGGGAGGCTACTCTCATTTGGTCTACCGATACCCCCGCTCTGTAATACATATCGTACAATCGGTTATATTCGTATCCAAACTTATAATTAGCGTACCAGACATCCGAGTTTGTCCAGTCATACATAGGCGATGCCGTCCAGACATCCTTAAAGATGCCCGTTATCCAGCACTCTCCGTCATATCCGTACTTTTTGTTCACAAATCCGCTATAACGGTTAAGTGACTCCTCCGCGCGCAATCCAAGCAGACAGACTGTCTTTTTCCCGCCGTGAGATATTTTATACCAACGGCAAAACTGCTTTGCGAGGTCCTCCTGATGCATTTTATAGCTATATGTCGAGATAGGATTATTTTGCATATTTATAACGTATTCATGCTTTGGCATAGGGCGTACCCAAAGGTCCTCTTTTTTGTCATCCCAAGGATACCAATACATCTCGTAATTACTGACCGCCGTTCTTGTTGCCATAGGCAGACAAACCCAATAAGGCTCGACATCATTTTTTATTCGCTCAAAGGTGCTCTCAACATATTCGGTTGTCATCGAATACTGTGCCTCAAAATCCTGATGAAAAACACCTATTCTCTTCTCGGGATAATATTTATTTCCAAAATCAAGCGTTATATTTAGCAGTAGTCCGCTATCCTTTCCGCCCGAAAAAGAAACGAAAATATTGTCAAACTCTCTGAATATCAGATGCAGTCGCTCAAGCAACGCCTCATAAACGTTTTTTTCAATGTACTTCTTTATCATTTCTCCAAGCTTCTCAATAAAAAGTATTTTCCTAATTATACCATATTACGATTAATTTTTCAACAATTTTCGCTCAATTTGATATAATTAAGAATATCGGAGACAGCCATCAGGTTGTCTCCGATAATATTTTTATTTACATACCGCTCTTATCTGCAGATTACTGCGCAAAGATACATTTGAGGACGGCGAATAAGCGCTTGAATCGCTTTGAAGTACCCAACCACCGAAGGTATAACCCTTGTCGCAAATCACTCGCACCTCAACGTTACGCGATGAATTTATACTGTATTCAAGCTTTATGTGAGAATCGGCAAAAAGCTCAAGTGTACGGGCGGTAGTCGAGCTTGACGCTACCTTTATCGTTCCGCCGTTTGCGGTGGGAAGAATGATATAATAGTTTGTAAGCGCCGTCACAAAGGTAAGCTTTCTGGCGTTGGCGCCGTTTACCTCACCGTCAACTCTGATGCCCTTGGTATTATTATATCTGTAGGGCAAACTGACGTGCCTTGTGGTCTCAACGTTATTTCCGCTGACAGTAAGCCTTGTAATTCCGCTGAAATGCGCCAGAAAATCATTGTAATAATTCATAACCGACACACTGATATCGTTATTACTGAAGGTTATATCGGACGCAAAATTAGTTGATTTCACAAATCCCGTATAACTTGCGCCATATTTTTCACCCGCAACCTTTTTCATAATACCGGAAACAGTTCTCGCTCCCGCAGTGTATGCGGTCGAGACAATTGATATAACTCGCTTGTTCGAGCTTCCGCTTATGAGAAATTCATTATCGCTGACAATTATATTGTGTATTCCGTCGTGCTCGTATGCCATTGCCGCCGTAATAGTAGTACCCGAGCCCGTCGAGCTGGTTCCGAAATACGAGCCGCTGGAATCATTCATAAAGAACTGGATAAAGTATCCGTTCTCATATCCCGTCACGTCAGAGATAAACTTATTATTCTTTATAGTAACTCCGCAATAGTTAGGCGCTCTTAACGCGCAATAATATGGGTTGTCAAACACACAGTCGGTAACCTCAAGTCCCGTTACATTTGCTGTTCCCATCTGTCCGTGCTGTCCTATCGGGGTGGAATGATATCCCGCCTTATCGCTGTCTCCGAAATAACATCCCGTTATTTTGACATTCTCGCAATAGTTAAACTCACCCGCGTCAAATGTGGACGGTGGCATAGCGCCCGAGTGTGTATATTCAAGCTGAATACTCTCTCTCGTCATCAAGGCACTTGTGATGTCCCCCTTGGTCTGTGCTCGGTTTACATATCCCGCGAACATACAATCCTTAATAGTAAGGTTCTTTATTCCGGCTATCTGCATTACGTGCGCATTATAGGTGTCCTTGAATATCACGTTATCAAAAAGGATATTCTCGGCGCAGGAAAATGCAAATCCGCAGGTATCGGTACGCCAACTGTTACCCTTGGGACCGTATTGGTTGACATCCACCTGAACCTTCTCCGCAAGTGCTCCGTTGAGGTCTATCATACCGCCTATAATCGAGATATTGGACTTTCCGAGTGCTCCCGAGCCTGATGGGTCGTGGTTGAGAATGAGGTTGTTATTCTCAAGCGAATCCTTGATAATGGCAAATTCTCCCGATGCCACTCTCGCGGCAAGTTCGTCGGTATATCCGTCCTCTACATTCTTAACATTACCCTGAAGCTTGAGCGTTATCCCCTCGCCGAGAACAAGACGGTCAACAAGGTAGATTCCCGCGGGAAAATAAACAGTTCCGCCGTTCGGAAGCGAGTTTATTGCGTTCTGAACAATAGCGGTATCGTCTGTTCTGCCGTCGCCGTGCGCTCCGCAAAACGCGATATTCACGCTGTTTTCCTCTTCATAGGGTATCAATTCTATATCTTTTATTTCGGACTTATCGATTATAACCCTTACAACGGCTATATTTCCCCAATAGTCCTCTATATTTATTATCGCGGTTCCGTTGGAATACGCGTTGATGTCAATGCTATCTTCAACCCTTGACGGCTCTGCGTCCGCAACGTAATATTCATCGGTAGAAAACGAGTACGGAACGAAGCCGAGGTCTGTATATTTTATTGTTTCGGTATCAAGGACGTCCCCTCTTGGAGCGGTAGTCGCTTGAGGCTTTTGTGTGGTGGCGGCAGTAGTTGCCGATGGCTTTGAGGCGGTGTCGGATTCGGTTGTGCCCGATTCCTCCGCGTCAGTTTGCTTCAAGCAACCTCCGAAGCAAATAACCAATGCCAACAATAACGCAATTGCCGCATATAATTTTCTTTTCATAATAATCAAAACAGCGGCTCACCGCAAAGGGTGAGCCGCATTCACTCGTTTGTTTTTAATACAGCCTATTTGCAGTATTCTTTATTCGGATACTGTTTCGTCCTGCTTTGTCTCCTCTGCGGGAGCCTCCTCGACAACTGCTTCTTCTGCAACTGCTTCAGCAGGAGCCTCTTCTGCAACAACCTCTTCCGCAACAACTTCTTCAGCTACTGCTTCCTCTGCAACTGCTGCGGGAGCTTCCTCTACGGGAGCCTCTGCCTCTGCTGCCTCTTCCTCCTTCTTTCCTACGGGAACGAACTTGGGAGCGAACATATAAGCAAATTCAGCAACTACAAAGATAACTGCCATTACGATACAAACTGTACATCTGGATGCCTGTGCTTCCATATCCTTGATTTCGTCCTCAAGACTTGCAAGTTCGAACTCTGCATCGTCAAGCTCTTCCTTAAGCTTATCTGCAAGCTCTCCGTCTGCATCCTTAACCTCTTCCTTGAGGTCTGCAACTACCTCAACACCCTTTTCGTGGGTTGCCTTGAGAAGCTCGTACTTGGTCTGTGCCGCGGAGCCGTCTATCTCGAACTCGCTGTAGCAAACCTTGAACTTACCTTCCTTGTAAGCATCGCTTCTCTCCTCTAATGTCTTAACACCGAATGTTGCGGGAAGAATAGCGATAACAAGAAGTACAATAGCCATAGCGGTCATTGCCTTTGTTCCCTTATATCCGAATCTCTCTATTACGTTGATAAGAGTGGAAGCGATAAGGCAGACACCGATAACGGAAATAGCAAGAACCATAAGTGTGTTCTTTGTGTTAGCTCCGGAAACGTCATCTCTTGCGGTCTCATATATAGACATCGCGCTTACGCCGCTACTTGCAGCGCTCTCTGCGAGCTGCTCAACACGTGTGTCGTAGTAGCTTCTGGAGATGCTCTCCATAGAGTCGTCAAGGTGACCGATAAGGTCGATTCCGCTGAAGTTAACGAGAAGAACTGCAACAGCGATAACGCTTACTACTGTAAGAGCCTGTTTTACAATGATAAGAAGTCTGTCTTCTTTAGCGAAGTATATCTTCTTTGCGGTGCGGAGAGCATTGGAGAGTACCCAAACAACGATAGCTCCGACAACACCCGCGCCCATAGAGATTCCGCCCGACGCGAGAAGCGCGAAGAGCATAAAGAGAATCGTTATTGTTGCGGCATAGCCCGAGAAGGGGAACTTTTCCATTCTCTTCTCTGCTGCGTCAGCATCATCCTCGTCCTTCATATGCATGAGGAACTGAATGAGCTTAACTATGAACATAATGATAACTACTATCGGGTAAACGATAGCCACGCCGATAAGCGCGATAAGTACGATAATGCCGATGAGGGAAACGAATCCGGGAAGCGGATTTGTGCCTATTGCATTGTCACCTGTAAACGCATCGGATACGTCGTCAGCAACGTAGCCCATGAATGCGTAAACAGTTCCGATAACCTCGAGGAAGCCCTCGTCGTTCTGAAGCTTATCAGCAAGTCTTTCCTTGTCTTCCTCTGTAAGAGATGCAAGTTTTTCATCACGCTCTGCAACATTCTCCGCGAGTTTGAGCTTTGCGTTGTCAACCGCGGTTATGTAGCTCTGGTGAGTGCTGTTAACAGGTTCGCCCTTATGGAGCTTTTCCAGAAGCTTCTGATACTCCTCATATGTAGCAGGGTCGCTCAAATCGGAATTCAGCGCAAGGTTCTCAATGTAGTCGGCAACGTAATCAGCGAGTGCCAATTCAGCGTTGGCAACGATTTCGGTCTGGGCTACTATCGCGTCATCAAGTGTCTGAACACTGAAAACGTGACTGATGTCGTCCCAATGCTTAACAGCATTGAAAACAGTGCCGAAGCCAACATTTATCTCGTTGACCTTGTTTGCACTTCCTGTGTATCTACCCGTGTAATAAATGTCAGCATAACGGAACTTGTGAGTGTCTATTACGACTGCGGGAAGAATAGAAAAAATTGTGAAGATAGCGGCAAGGACGATAAGCGCTATGCTATAGCCCTTGGATATCTGCTTTTTGGTAATTCCATTCATGATGAATAATCCTCCAAATTAAATATTTTTCAAAAAGCTACTAATATTTTACACCCATTTTTTAAAAATGTCAATAATTTAGTGAAAATAATCAAAAAAATATGACCTTTTTTTGTCGTTTCGAAGAGCTTTTTGGTAAAATAGTAAATTTTTGTGTCGGCATAGTGAATTTAACCTCTTACATCGTTTCATAAAAGACAATGTCAGAGAATTTTTTTGAAAAATATTAAAAAAATGCTTGACAAATCAAAAACAATGTGATAATATATATGGGTACGCAAAAAAGCGTATTTTGCGGCGTTAGCTCAGCTGGATAGAGTGTTTGGCTACGAACCAAAAGGTCGGGGGTTCGAATCCCTTACGCCGTGCCAAGCAAAATCAACAAGCCATTATGGCTTGGTGATTTTTGTTTTTTATGGAATTTTTTGTGTGAGTTTTTCTATCTTTGACTCTATCATCTCTCGTTCACCGCATACGCGGA
>JAFTHJ010000243.1 GCA_017457465.1 Clostridia bacterium
AAAGTCGGAAATCTTCCTTACGTTGGTGCTTATCAGATAGCTCTTGCCAACCTTGTTTGCGGGATAGCAGATAAGCTCGGTCTTGTCCTTTGTGAAAAGTACTCCCCCCACAGAGCAATATTTTGTGTTTGAGGAGTTTACTGTTATGTCACAGAGAGCAGAGCACCCCGAGAAAACTCCCGAGCCTATTGATTTAACGGTGGCTGGGATAGTTAACCTTTCAATCAAAGTACAGCCCTCGAATGCGCCGTCGGCAATTCCCGTAACGGTCTCGCCGTTCGCGTTTTCCGCGGGGATTATCAGTGTGTTGCCCGAGAAGCTTCCCACACTTGCCACCGTGCAGCTTCCGTCGCCGTTTGATTCAAATACAAGGTCAAGAGCGGGGGTGTTGGGGGCGGATGAGCCCTGCGGAGACTTTGTTGACGATGTGCCCAAGGTCTTTTCGGCAAAAGCGCCCACCGCTTCATCGTCTTCGCCGTCCCCTCGTCCCGAATCGCTTTTCTTGCCCATATTAAGACACGCCACCGTGACGATTATTGCGATGAGTAACACAAGCGCCGAGGCGGATATGATGACGATTTTCATTTTTTGCTTGTCGATAGTTCTTTCCATTTTGATTTTTCACTCCTAAACTTATAGTATATGTCCGCTGATTATTCGGTATTTCAATGTTAGCATAGATTTTCGGGGCAGTCAATCTGAATCGTGCGACACATTTTGCCAAAACTCGGGCGGGAATATGCCGCTTCGGTATAAAGCGAGTGAAAGAAATCACTTGCGACAAATTAATCTTTTAATAATTGTAGGACAAGAGAGTTGAAATTTCGACAAGTATGTGGTATCATATAAATGAAATAAAAAAGATAAGAGAGATAAAGCATTGTTGAAGATAGGAAATACCGAACTGAAGCACGGTCTGTTCCTCGCGCCTCTGGCGGGTGTGAGCGACAGAACCTTCAGAAATATTTGCAGACGCTACGGCGCGGAGTATACCGTGAGCGAAATGATATCGGCGAAGGCGCTCTGCTATGACCAGTTGAGCAGAAAAAAAGCGGAGGATTCAGCCACGCTTGACCTTGCGACGGTCTTTGCGAAAGAAATGCCTGTTGCCGTCCAGCTTTTTGGCTGTGAGAGCGAGTTTATGGCTCGTGCGGCTCGTATGATTGAGGAGCGCTCATATTGCGGCTGTCGTTCCGATACGGCACCCGCGGCGATAGATATAAATATGGGTTGCCCTGTGAGAAAAATAGTCGGCAACGGAGAGGGAAGCGCCCTTATGAAATCTCCGCAAATTGCGGCGGAGGTCGTGAGTGCCGTTAAGGCGGCGGTTTCACTGCCTGTTACCGTCAAGATAAGGGCGGGGTGGGATAGTGTTACCGCCCCTGAATTTGCCAAGCGTATAGAGGCTGCGGGAGCCGATATGATATGTGTTCACGCGAGAACGAGAGAGCAGATGTATCTGCCTGGGGTTGACCTGCGCGTCATAGAAGCGGTAAAGCGGAGTGTCTCTGTTCCTGTCGTTGGAAACGGAGATATATATTCCGCGCAGGACGCTATAAGAATGATGAACGAGACCGGGTGCGACGGAGTAATGATAGCGCGCGGAGCACTTGGAAATCCTTGGATATTCACTGAAATATCGGCGGCGCTTGAGGGCAGAGAATACACCCCTCCGACGGCATCGGAAAGACTTGTACTTGCCCGTGAGCATTTTCTGCTTATGCTTGAGGATAAGCAGGACAGACGCGCGACCGCGGAAGCAAAGAAGCATATAGCGTGGTATATCAAGGGAATGAACGGAGCCGCGGCAGCGAGAGCGGCGGTGATGACCGCGCAAAGCTCCGACGAAATATTTGATATAATAGACGGTCTGATACGCGCGGAGGATACAAAATAAGGATTTATATAAAGAAACAGCCTTGCATTCTTACGAATGCAAGGCTGGATTTTTTATTCAATTAAAACTGCGCGTTTCTTAATGCTCGGCGAAGCTCACACTCTATAGCCTCTGCCATTTTTGCGAATCCGAGGTCTGTGGGGTGGGTTCCGTCCACCGTGCAGGAGTCCTCATCGGGACCTCGGAAAAGGCTCTCTCCGTCAATATAATATACGTTCTTATCTCCTTGAGATAATGCGTAACGGTAGGTGTCTATTATCACATTACGACGAAGAATGCTTTGCTCACGCTCCTTTTGAAAATCAGGACGCGAAAGCATTATGTAGGGAATGTCGGGGTGCTTCTCTCTTATCATTTTATACATACGGCAATGTGTGTCTGCGAGATATTCCACGCTACGCGCGTTGTGGTCGTAGTCGCTCACAAACACGAGCATATCGAGTCCCGACATATATTCAACTATACTCTCCTCGGCTAACGCGTTTCCCGAAAAGCCGAGATTTATATAATCGAGACCAAGTCGGCGTGATATGATTGATTCATAAGTATTTCCTGGGCGTGACGCGCATCCGCCCTGTGTGATGGAGCTGCCGTAGTAAACTATAGGCTTGTCCGTGCGGTATCGAGCGCCATCGCCGAGCGTTGAGTCGGCATCAAGACCTATCTCAAGACTGCTGACAGGATTATATGATGGGAAATTTATTGTTAGAGAGCGCACACACGAGTCGGGAAGATTGATTACTGCCTCGTATCCGTGTGATATATCCGCCGTTCCGGGGCGGAATGTTCCGACAAAACGGCTTCCCACCGAGGTGTCCTCATATAGGTCAAAACCGCAAACATTGGTTCTTGGCATATGGTCGTAACGCGCCTCATAAGGCATAACCGTACGGATTACGATATGCCTCGAATCGGTTGAAAAGCGCACTCTGCCGCCCGCCGTACAAATATAATGTCTGGCGACTCCCTTGTTCACATTGAGTCCGACCTCGTCGGGCATACGTTTGAATACGCTCTCTGTCTCGGGCTTGTAGAGTCCGTATATCTTAAATGGAGCTTTTCTTATATCGTGAAAAATTATACCTACCTCACCGTCAAGTGTGGTTTTAAGCATATTAGAATCGACTTCTTTGATGTTATTTGTTGCCATATTCGAGTCCTTATAAAATTTCAAATATTTAATCCTTGTGGTTGTGGCAGTGGTCAGTGAAAAATCCCTCGAGGTTTATCTCGAATTTTCCCTCGCCATTCTCCTTGAAGCCCACTGCGCGGAGCAGAGAAGCATCCTTAACCTCTCCGACAAAATACGCGCGGTGAACACAGCAAAGGTCAATAAAATTGAGTGCGCCTCTGCCCATAACGAACATAGCCTCAAAATTATCAAAATCGAGCGCGGGGGCAAGGTCGTATATAAGTCCGCCGTCCGCCGTTACCTTGAACTGGCAGACGCCTGCAAGTCTGTCGTCGACAGTTGCGGCGTAAGCAAGAGTGTCGGGATTATAGGTTACTCCGCACAACTCGCATATATTTTTTTGCTTTTCCTTTGATTCAACGGGTAATACCTTAAGCATTTTTCAAGCCTTTCATTTATGTGTTCTGTTATTTTTCGAGTTCTTTTCGACGCCTTTGAGATACTCCGCCTGTGTTGCGGTGAGATATCTCCATTTTCCGGGCGCGAGGTCTCCGAGAGTTATTTTACCGATTGCGATTCGGGTAAGTCTTGTAACCTCAAGCCCCACGCTTTCGCACATCTTTCGTATCTGCCTGTTTCTGCCCTCAAAGAGCGTCATTCGAAGCACCGAGCTGTCTCCCTTTATTGATATAAGCTCGGTCTTTACGGGGAGCAGCTTATAGCCGTCTATTTCCATAGGCGCGTTGAGCTGCTTCAGAGTTTCCTTTGAGACTACGCCGCCGACCTTGACGTGATATATTTTTGGTATTTCGTGTCTTGGGTGTGTGAGCTTCAGGGCGAGGTCTCCGTCATTTGTGAGCAGGAGCAGCCCCTCCGAGTCCATATCAAGCCTTCCCACAGGATAGACACGCGCTCCCGCGTCTGCCACAAGCTCGGCAACGGTGGCTCTGCCGCGGTCATCTGACATAGTTGTGAGATATCCTCTCGGCTTATTGAGCATTATATATATGTTTTTCTTGAATTTCGGCATTTCAACGGGCTTTCCGAGATAGGTCACCGAGTCAACCCCGGGGACTATTCTCATTCCCGCCTCGGCTGTCTCGCCGTTTACCTTAACGCGTCCCGCCGCTATTTCCTTTTCGGCGGCTCGTCTCGACATTACGCCGCAATCGGTGAAATACTTCTGTAATTTTATAGAATCCATTTGATATCCTTTGGCTTATTTGAAAATTCCGTTCAGAAAAGAGCTGTCGTCATTTATTCTGTTTATGTTTTCGGCGCAGATAAGCACCGAGCTGTCGACAACCTCTCCGTTATAAAAGCAGTATACTTTTCCCGCGTCAGCGCCTCTGTGTACCGGCGCGAACTCAAATCGGTGGAAGGTTTCGACTTGGCATTCTATCTTATCTCTGTCGCGCGGCACGGTGAATCGAAGCTCCTCGGTATTTGTGAGCGTTACGAATTCCTCTTGACCTCCCGTGACAGGCAGAGCATAGGAAAAAGCGCCAACCTCGGCTACAAGGAGAGATTCGTAGCTCTCAAAGCCGAAATCAAGCATTTTTGTATGGTCTTGCCAATCGTCGGGCGCATTCAGAGTGACGGCGATAAGCGTCAATCCGTCACGCTCCGCCGCGCTTACAAGACAACGCCCCGCACGTTTGGTAAATCCCGTTTTAACTCCGATAGCTCCGTCATATAGTCGCAGCATTTTGTTGTGATTAACGAGAATTCTTGGGTTGCAGTCACTATCTATAGGTATAGCTTTTTTATAGGTGGACACTATCTCTCTGACCGTGTCGTTTGAGAGTGCGTGTGCCGTAATGATAGCCAACTCGTATGCCGTTGTATAATGCTCCTCGTCGTTGAGTCCGTGTGGATTGGTGAAATGAGTGTCCTCAAGTCCCATCTCACACGCCCTCTCGTTCATCATATCGGCAAAAGCCTCAACGCTTCCCGCAACCGCGATAGCAATCGCCGTTGCCGCGTCGTTAGCCGATTGAAGGAGCAGGGAATAGAGAAGCTCTTCCATAGTTATCCGCTCCCCCTCGTGAAGATAGATAGAGGAGCCTTCCACGCCAACCGCCTCGGGTGTGACCTTGACGGTTCTTTTTAGGTCAGAGCTTTCAGCTGCCACAAGCGCTGTCATTATCTTCGTGGTACTCGCCATCTCCATTATTTCGGTGTGATTCTTTGAATACAGAATATTACCCGAATCGGCATCAATAAGCACTGCGCTCCTCGCGGAGAGCGAGAGCGCGGCTTCGGGTGCGGCATCAGTGCGGAACACTGCGCAGGAGAGGATGAGCAACAGCGACATCATACAGGCGAGAGTTTTTTTCATATCATAACCTTTCTTATCTTAAACACAAAATTGCATAACCAACCAAGCCAGAGTATATCTGGCTTGGTTAATTATATGATAAGAAAGGCTGTAAAATGATTATACAGTCTCCTCGGGCTCCTTGGAGAAAAGCTTCTTGATTTTTGCTATTATGTCGGGCGTACGCTCAACGAGGTCCGCAATCTGGTCAACGGGGTCGGGCTTACCCTTCATACCCACGTTAATGAAGTCAACGTCTCCGTCAGCGCTTACAACGAGGAATCCAACGGGAACCATAGTGAGTCCTGTTCCTCCTCCGCCGCCGAAATTCTGCTGTCTTGAGGGCTGATTTTCCTTCTTGGAGTTATAATCAACACCGCCTGTAGCAACACCTACTGATACCTTGGATATCGGGATTATGGTGATTCCGTTCTGTGTGATTATGGGTTCGCCCACAACAGTGTTCGCGTCAACCGCCGAACGAATGTTCTCAAGAGATGACTTGATTATTTCGGGAATTTTGTTTTCACTTGCCATAATTTTTATTCCTTTCGGTTATTATTTATATAATTTTTTATAGCTTACAGTTTGTGATTTTTCGCGTGGCTCGTTTTGCTTGGGGCAGGTGCGCTGCCGCTCTCATCGTTACGTGCCATTTGCTTGAATTTATGCTTGATGAATATCTTGAGTGCCGAGAATCCTATATCGAATACATGCCAGACCCTTATCGAGAACATAAGCTTGATATCTACTGTCGGCTCTTCCTCAAGATAATCGAGGTCAACCGAGATATCGGTCTGTGGAAGCTTCTCAAAGTTCTTTACCGACTCAAGCAGGGGGAATAGCACGTTTATCGACTGTGTGATAGCTCCGTACGCCATTGCTGTACTTGCGGCGTCTCCTGTAGCTACGATTATTTTGATTCTCGCAAGTCTTATGCGGAGGTGCTTGAAAAATCTTTCGATTACGATAACGGCAACCGATGTTAGCATCTTTACGTTCGCTATCGTCTCGCCTATAGTCTTTTTCTTGTGTGTAGCCTTCTTTTCCGCCTTTTCCTTTTCTTTTTCAGCGGCGGCGAGTTTTTTCTTTTCGGCTTTCTTGCGGAGCTTCTTTTTTATCTTCTCCGCCTTTTTGACGCTCATTGAGTGAGCGCCCTTCTTTTCCTTTGACGGAAGTATGTTTATCTTGAGGAAAAGTACCTTTACCCAAAGCTTTACCTCGTCTGAATATGAGATTACAACGGTAGCCTTGAGTGAAGCTATAAATACTATTACCGCTGCTATTATGAGTATCGTCCAAAGCGCTCCCGTTTTCATCCCCTCCTTTTTTCTCTTACTTTTCTTTCATGAGAGACTATAACGTCAATGTGTATTAAAAAACAAGTTTTGTAGTTTTGCTTTCTTTTGCTTACTTTTCTTTCGCGAAAGAAAAGTAAGGAGTATTTCTCATTTATTATTCACCGTCGGTGCTTTCGATATCCGTCTCGCCGGATTCCTCATCAAAATCCGCCCCATCTTCGTCGGCTATGACGGGAGTTTCCTCCTTGGGTGGGAGAATTATCTCTGTTGCGGGAAGCTCGGAGAGCGAGTTGATTCCAAAGACACGGAGGAATTTATCGGTTGTTACATAGAGCATAGGTCCGCCGGGCGCGTCAAGTCTGCCACAGGCGGTGATAAGGTCTTTGTCAATAAGCGAGTTGACTGCGTACGAGCTGTCAACGCCTCTGACCTGGTCGATAAAAGAGCGTGTTACAGGCTGATTATAAGCCACCACCGCAAGTACCTCCATCGACGATGCCGAGAGGTTTCCGCCTCGCTTTATTCCGAGCGCCTCTCTTATGTAAGGCGCGTACTGCTCTTTTGTTGAAAGCTGACAGGTGTCGGGGAACATAAGTAAATTTACTCCTCTTTTTGATTTAGCCCCGTTATAGTCCTCGCTCATATGCTCAATTATCTTCTTGGTGTTTTTGAGGTCGAGACCGAGCACCTCTGCTATTTTGGTGTATTTAACGGGATATCCCGCCGCGAAAAGTATCGCCTCTATAGCGCTTTCCACCGATTTTATCTGTTGCATTTGTTCTTCCATTTATTCCACCTCTTCTTCAATCTCGTATTCGCTTTGCTCTATAGTGCTTTCGTCGGTATTGAGAACAAATCTTGTACTCGAGTCAAGCAGTGCGTTATCCTTGTTGGTATCATCCGAAATAAGCAAACGCCTTACCTTGATAAGCTCAAGTACGCCGAGAAAACTCGCTATGAGGTCGGGCAGAGTGCTCTCGTCGCCTATTATCTCCTCAAGCGTAGCGCAGCCACGCTTTTCAACTGTCTTGAGAATAGAAACTATTTTTATCTCAACGGGGATTATCGGCTTACTTATCATTGGCTTGAATGTGGTAGTAGCCGCCCGCTCAAGCGCGTTGTTATAGGCGATAATTCGTCTGACCGCCGTACAAAGAGAGGTTACCTGCTGGTCTTGAACAAAGGTCTTATCCACCGATATTTCGTCGGTATCCTTGACCATACGACCGTTGTAAAAGGCGTAAAGGGGAGCAAGTTTTTGCGAGGCTTCCTTTGCCTGTTGATAACGCAAAAGGGCGTCGGCAAGTTGTGCGCGTGGGTCTTCCTCGTCCTCCTCGGTCTTGGGGAGGAGCATTCGGCTCTTGATGAGCATAAGCTCACTCGCCATCACGATAAACTCGGAAGCAATATCCATATTCAATTCCTGTGCGGCGTTGATATACTCCATATACTGGTCGCAGATAAGCGATATTGGGATATCGGTTATGCTGACTTTATTTTTGTGTATCAAGCCCAGCAGAAGGTCGAGAGGACCTTCAAACTGTTCGAGTCTGTATGTGACAGCTTCCATAGTTGATAGAACACTCCGTTAGTTTGATTTTAAATTCCGAGAACTAAAAAGATAAGGTTCATTATTCCGCCCGAGACGAAATTTAGAACGGGGTCAAGTACGCCAAGCAGCAGAAGAAGCATAATTCCGAGCGATATATAGCGCTCGTATTTCATAACTCCGAAATAATATTTCGGGGGAAGAAATACATAGAGAATACGCGAACCGTCAAGTGGCGGAACAGGCAACAGATTAAACACGGCAAGTGTGATATTGAGCCGTATTCCAAGTGTCAGGAAAAGATATATTATGAATATCAGCTCCGAGTTATTTAGGGGCAGACTCGGAAGCAGAAGATAGAATATCTTCAAAAGAATCGCGAATATAAACGCGAGTATCACGTTTGATATCGGTCCTGCCGCCGCGGATATTGCCATATCGCGTCTTGGCTTTTTAAAATATCTTGTATTTATCGGAACTGCCTTTGCCCAACCGAATCCGAAAAGGAGCATACAGATGAAGCCTATCGGGTCGAGATGCTTTATGGGGTTGAGTGTAAGTCTTCCGAGATTTTTAGCCGTCGGGTCGCCCAGCTTATCCGCCACGTATCCGTGCGCCATCTCGTGCAGAGAGAGCGAGAGCAGAACTATAGGGAGACTCAAAAGCAATTGGATTATAAACGAGCGCATATCTCCGCCCGAAAGTAGGTTTGTAAGCATAATTTACTCCGTATTGATTTTTTATAATACGTCGTTTGCCGTGATGTCCTCGTAGGTCTCGCGCCTTACCGCTATCCTCGGCA
>JAFTHJ010000244.1 GCA_017457465.1 Clostridia bacterium
ACTTTTTGAAGATGATCCTGCATAATGAGCGCGGGGATTTCAAATCTCTTTATCTTTTTCGAGGTGTTCTTCGGGAACTCCTCTTTCCTTGTGACAAACATATCAATTTTCTTATATGTCTGAACGGTAGCATTCACCTCGGCGACAACCTCGGAGAGCTTCTTCTCGAGTACTCTCTCACTGTATCCCACACCGAAATGCTCCTTAACATACTCAAAATCGGGATATATCGCCGCGACTATGTCATACTCGTTCTTCTTCTCATTCATAATTCCAAGCACGACAGCCTCTGACACGAGCGGACTGCGGCAAAGATACGCCTCAAGCTCCTCGGGGAAAACATTCTTTCCGTTCGCGCGGATTATCACGTTCTTTTTTCTTCCCGTGATTACAAGAAATCCTCTCTCATCAATAAATCCGATATCTCCCGTGTGAAGCCAACCGTTCTTTTTAACCTCTGCGGTCAGGTCGGGGCGGCCGTAATAACCGAGCATTACGTTATCACCACGGTAGCATATCTCACCCGTACCGTCCTCCTGCTTGTCTATAATCTTCAGCTCTCCTCCGGGAAGCGCAAGTCCCGCGGAGCGGTCACTGAAATAGCTGTCGTGGTTAACCGCCGCAAGGGGTGCCGACTCGGTAAGACCGTAGCCCTGAATAATATTCAGTCCGAAATCTCTCATTCCCTTTATTACCTCGGGGTCTATCGGCGCACCGCCCGATACAAGCAAATCAAGTCTGCCTCCAAAGGAATTGTGTATGTCGGCAAACATCTTTTTCTTTATTGCCATTCTCGCGGAATAAGGCTGAACCTTGTTAGTAACAGCGATAACTGTCTTTACCTTCTCCTCTATTCCCTTCTTGCGGATATTCGCCCATATCTTCTTATACATCGTCTCGATAAGAAGCGGAACGCAGAGCATCTTCGTGGGGCGAACCTCCTTCACATTCTTCATAATGTAGCGCACACCCTCGGAAAATCCGACAGATGCGCCCATAGATACGGGATAAAGAAATCCGCAGGTGCATTCGTAAACATGGTGAAGCGGAAGCACCGAAAGCGCTGTATCCTCGGGGGTGACGTGAACCATTTTAGCCAGATTTTCTATCGTGAAGCAGATATTTCTCTGCGAGAGCATAACTCCCTTTGAAACACCCGTAGTTCCCGAGGTAAAGATGAGAGAGCAAAGCGCGTCAATATCAATAGACAAATCAAAATAATCGCGGTTGCCCCTGTCAAGCATCTCGTTGCCCTCAAATATATACGCAGATAGCTCCTCAAAGGATATTCTCTCAACAGAGGAATCAACCCCCGAGAGCTTACCCTCGTATTTATCCGAATAAAGAATAAGCGCCGCCTCTGATATTTTCGCGATATTCGCGATTTCCTCCGCGGGAATTTCCTTATCAATGGGAACAACAGCACCGAGACCGCAGACGGTGGTCATATAGGAGAGACACCAGTAATACGAGTTCTCACCGATAACTATAACCCTCTTTCCCGCAAATCCCCTTGCGGTAAGCGCGGTTCCGAGCGCGTCGACATCTGCCTTGAAGCGGTTGTAGCTGAACGACTTGTATTTTCCGTTGACCTTCTGCAAAAACGCTGTGCGGCTTCCGTAAAGCGCGGCGCTCTCCTCGAGCATCTCTCTCAAATCGTGTATTTTTCTTGAGTTATATAATCTGTATTTTGCCATAATTATCCACCTTTCTTTTTTTCAAGCGACGTAATTATACCATTATTATTTCAACATACTGTGAATTATACGTTAAAATCTTTAAATCAATTGTTAATAAAAATTATGGCAGAAACGGCGATTTGTGCCGTTTCTGCCACCTGTTTTATATTCTTTTTATATATCCGCGTCCTTGATGTACTCGCTTCCGTGCTCGGATATGAACTGCTTACGGGCGGGAAGATTATCGCCGAGCAAAGTATCGAATATCTCCTCGGTTGCCGCCGCGTCGGTCGGTGTGACCGCTATAAGACGTCGGGTTGCGGGGTTCATCGTCGTCTGCCACATCAT
>JAFTHJ010000245.1 GCA_017457465.1 Clostridia bacterium
GGTCGTTGAAAAGCCTGTTATAAACACGGCTGACCTCTTTGCTGATATGTTCGCGGTTGGCGGATATACCAGCAGCGTTTCCAGAAGTATGGAAATAATCACCTACCTTAACACCAACGTTGACTTCCGCAACCTCATTCTTTACGGACTTGAGGGTGTTGACTATGATATAGTTGAAAAGGAAGTAAACGGCAAGGAATATAAGACAGTACATAAGACAAGCGACAGCTATCAGATGGCTCTTGAAACTACCGGTAATACCTTGATAGCTTATCCTCTTGATACAGAGAGAGCAGACATACGCAGCTTCCAGATAAAGCAGAATCAGGATATCGAGGTTGCTCTTGATATGGCGTTCTCATTGGATTATGTAACCTCGCCGATAAACGTAAACGCGATGAACGAGGTCAGAAAGCTCTCCGAGGAGATATACGCGGAGCTGTTGGAAATAGAGAGTGTTGACGAATGGCTCTTATATCTGAACGGTGTTGAAAGCACGAGAAATGTAGCATATATGGTATTCAGTGACAGCGCGACTGCCGAGAATGCTATCGGACAGTTTGCAGCTCTTGAGGAAAAGACACTTGACGCGTTTAAGGCTATAGGCACAGGTCTTAATGTTACGGCGCAAGGTGAGTATAAGAATTACTTCAAGGGTGCCTCTGTTGCTCCCAAAGCACTCGAAACATGGCTCTTTGCGGATACTACCGCGGCGGGAACCTGTACGAGTGAGCCTATCGCGGCTGAAGACGGCACTTACATAGTAGCGTACTACTACAGTATGGGTGAGGCTATTGACGGTATTTATAAGCAGATAACCAACAATGAATACGCGAAGATAATGAGAAACTCCAACTACAACGAAGAGTTCAAGGATTATGACGCGGAGAAGTACGGAGAGGGTGTATCCTTCTATTACATCTACTTCAAATGGCTGTCTGATATGAAGATTTACGTAGCCGAATTCGGTTAATAAATAAAAAGAAAGACTATCGGGCTGTTATCTGACAGCCCGATTTTTTGAGAAAATGAAATATACACATATTATATGGGATTTTAACGGTACCCTGTTTGATGATGTTGAGGCGGGTATTGAGGCGGTCAACGATATGCTTTCGCGCCGAGGATATAAAACGCTTTCGGGAAAAGAGGAGTATAGAGAGGTATTTAAATTTCCCATAATAGATTATTACAGAGACTTGGGCTTTGAGTTTGATAAGGAGCCTTATGACGTATTGGCGCCCGAGTGGGTGGAGCTATATAATAGGTCAAGTGAGCGCTCAACGCTTCAGCCGTGGGCGCTTGAGGCTCTTGAATATTTTGCGGAGCGGGGAATACCGCAAATTCTTTTGTCCGCAACCGAGCTTCAGATGCTCAAGGGACAGATAAAGGGGCTTGGAATAGAGAAGTATTTCAGAGAGGTATCGGGACTTGAGACTATTCACGCTTATTCCAAAAAAGACCTTGCGATTATCTGGAAAAAGAGTCACCCCGATGCGGTGCCTGTCATCATAGGAGATACCGAGCATGACGCCGAGGTGGCAAGGGCGATAGGTTGTGACTGTGTTCTCCTTCGCAACGGACATCAGTCAGAGGCAAGACTCTCTCGCTGCGGCTTTCCCGTGTGTGATGACATTCGCGCGGCGGTGAGTTATATAGAAAAATAATATATCCGAAATTGGTATAAAAAAGCCTTCTCCCACAGGAGAAGGCTTTTCAGCTTTTATATAAATTATTATTTTACAAATTCGCGATAAATAGCGTTGAGAGCCTTCTCAAAATCGTGCTCCTCAATACCGACGATAATAGATATCTCGCTCGAGCCCTGGTCTATCATTCTTATGTTGATACCCGCGTTTGAAATCGAGTCAAAGACTCTCGCTGCGGTTCCTTTAGCCTTGACCATACCTCTTCCGACGATAGCGATAAGCGCGAGTCCGTCCTCGACGGCTACCGAGTCTGCCTTGACATTTCGGAGTATTGTGTTAACTATCTTCTCGCGTCTGTTTTCAAGCGAGGCGGTAGATACAACTATACTCATATTGTCGATACCGGAGGGAAGATGCTCGAAGGATATCTCGTTGTCTTCAAGTATCTCGAGAACTCTGCGGCCAAAGCCAATTTCGGAGTTCATCATATCCTTCTCTATGGTTATGACCGAGAAGCCCTTCTTACCCGCGATACCCGTGATTATCTTTTCCGCGTCATAATCCGAACTGGAAGCGACTATCATCGTTCCCGCAGCCTCGGGCACGTTTGTGTTTCTTATGTTTATCGGAATATTAGCGTATCTTACGGGGAAGATAGCGTCCTCGTGAAGAACTCCCGCTCCCATATATGAAAGCTCACGAAGCTCACGGTAGGTTATAGTGCTTATTGAGCAAGGATTATCAACTATTCTGGGGTCTGTCATCATAAAGCCCGAAACATCGGTCCAGTTCTCGTAGAGGTCAGCATCTGCCGCTCTCGCTACGATAGAGCCTGTGATGTCCGAGCCGCCTCTTGAGAAGGTCTTGATAGTGCCGTTGGGCATAACACCGTAGAATCCGGGGATAACGGCTCTCTCGTGCTTTTTCAGCTCCTCGCGCATTACATCGTTGGTAAGCTCCTCGTCAAAGGTTCCGTTGTCCTTGAAGAAGATGACGTTCTCGGCGTCTATAAAGTCGTATCCGAGATATTTTGCGAGAATAATACCGTTGAGGTATTCTCCGCGACTTGCCGCGAAGTCGCGTCCCGAGCGGTGCTGAAGCGCGTTCTTTATATATTCAAGCTCACCGCTGATATCAAAGTTGAGCCCAAGCTCCTTTATGATACCGTTGTATCTTTCGGCAATATTCTTATAATATTCGTCGATATTCTCCTGATTCTTCACCATATTATAGCAGGTGTAAAGCATATCGGTGACCTTGATGTCGTCCTTGAAGCGCTTTCCCGGCGCGGAGGGAACAACGTATCTGCGAGAGGGATCCGCCTTGATTATACTTGCGACCTGTCTGAAATGCTCTGCGTCGGCAAGAGAGCTTCCGCCGAATTTAACAACTTTTATCATAAAATTCACTCCAAAAAAATATTGAATGGTAACATAGGTTACCATTCAATATTATATTGATATTTTCCCTTATTGTCAATAAGTTTTTAACTTTTTGTAGCAAACACCTAAAAAAAGGCGAAGCGACCGAGGTTTATGTAGAAATATGACAATCCGAAGCCTTGCTATTATCGCCGCTCTCGGCTATATAGCGCTTGGCTTGAGTGTTGAAAAGCTCGTAGTATCTTCCGCGCTTCTCCATAAGCGTTTTGTGGTCGCCCTCCTCAATAAGCTTTCCGTATTCAAGCACCACTATCTTGGAAGCGATAGTCGCGCTGGAGAGTCTGTGAGACACAAAAATAGTAGTTTTGTCGGCTCTCAAGCGGTCGAACTGATTGAATATCTCCTGCTCCGCCATAGGGTCAAGAGAGGCGGTGGGCTCATCAAGAATAAGAATATCGGAATCGCTGTAGAAGGCTCTCGCGATAGAGAGCTTCTGCCATTGACCGATAGAAAGCTCTGTTCCGTCTGCCTCGAAATACTTCATCAGAGGGGTATCATATCCCGCGGGAAGCTTTGAGATATATTCGTCGGCGTTTGCTTGAGCCGCGGATTCGCGTATACGCGTCTCATCAACTGGCTTTGAAATATCGCCGAATTGAATATTCTCGGAGACTGTAACGGCGTATTTGCCAAAGTCCTGAAAGATGATTCCAAAGGTCTTGTAAAGGTCTCTTACATCATATTCACGCAGGTCTTTGCCGTCGAGCAATATATATCCCTCGGTGGGGTCGTAAAGTCTTGTAAGTAGCTTGAGAAGCGTGGTCTTACCCGCGCCGTTAAGTCCGACAAGCACCATAGTCTCTCCGGGGCGCAGGGTGAGATTTATATTGTCCAGCACCTTGACATTCGTTCCGGGATATGAGAAGCTTACATTCACAAATTCGACGGTGTGAGGCTTACCCCGATTTACCTTAAGAGGCTTGTCTGTGCTTGGAACGACGGTAGGCTTTTCCTTCATAAAGGAGAGCAGATTATCTATAAAGAGCGTACCCTCGTATACCGAAGCGGAGACGGTTATAAGAGAAGCTACAGTTGAGATTATAGAGGTGAGCGCACCTGTGTATAGCGAATAGTCACCTATCTGTATCTCTCCGTTGAATACCTTTATGGCAATTATCGCGAAGAATACGCAGTTGACAATCGCCGATACCGTGGACATTACCGTGTGCCATACATTTTCTCTGATTATGAGCTTACGTATACCCGAGTAATACTTGTCAAAGACGCTGTCAAATCTGTCGACGAACTCATCCGAGAGGTCAAACATACGTATTTCCTTGACCATATCCTTGTTAACCATAAGCGCGGAATAGTAGGTCATCTGTCTGCGCTCCTTGGAACGGTGGCGCATATACATAACATTCTTTTTTCTGAATGTGAAGTTTATTACCGCAGAGGGTACGGATATGAGCAGCATAACTATCGCCGTCCACCACATTCCGGGAGCGGTTGCGAGAATGACGATATAGCTTATGAGGGTTATCGTTTTGCTTATCGTGCTGAATGTCGAGGAAAGAACGGTTATAGGCCGTGTTCCCGCCTCACGGTTGGCGTTTTCGAGCTTTTCGTAGAACTCGGGCAGGTCAAACGAGGCAAGGTCGACCTCCTTTGCCTTTTGCATTATCTGCACCTTTACATATCTTACAACCTTTTCTCCCGCGATTCTCGTTACCGCGGTATTGACTCGAGTAACGAGCTGATTAAGTATGCGGAAGATAAAGTAAGCGATAAGCAGAAGCATTACCATAGAGCCCCAGAAAACGGCGGTGAACGCCTCGCCGCCAACATCCGCGGCAACTCTTTGCGAGATTATGTTCTGAAGCTCATTGAGAATATCCTTTGAGAGTATTGCGCCGACTATCGGCAGAACACCCTCGAGAAGCGCGATGAGCGCAAGAGATATCAGTATCCACGGTCCTGTTTTCCATACCATTGAGATGATATAGAACAGGCGCGAGAAGAATCCGCCGAAAAGCTCCTTGCAAAAGCGCGGAATGTCTTTGAAGCCCTTCGGAGGCTTTACTTTGTTTTGAGGTTCGTGGGGCATCCCCCTGAATACAGGTCCCATATCAGCCCATATTCTCGGGCAGACGGCGTCCGCCCATTATGTGGAAATGAAGATGCTTTACGGTCTGACAAGCGTCCTCTCCGCAGTTGGAGATTATTCTGTAGCCTCTCTCAAGTCCCGCCGCAGCGGCTATTTTAGGGATAGCCTCGAATATTTTTGCCACATAAACACTGTTCTCGGCGTCAATACCGTCCGCCGAGGCTATGTGTGTCTTGGGAATGACGAGGATATGCACAGGCGTTTGAGGATTTATGTCGTGAAAGGCATAGCACCATTCATCCTCATAAGCCTTGCTTGAGGGAATATCACCGTTGATTATTTTACAGAAAATGCAGTCCATATTGAAATCTCCTTGAATTTATGCTAAAATATAATATACAAGATAATTTTAACATAACAGAAAATAAAAGTCAAGGTGAGTATATGAATTTAAATATAGATATCGACTGTGGCAGTATCTTTCAGGAAGCCGCAAAAAAGTCGTGATGTACGGAATGGGCAACGGAGCCGATAAGATACTTCGGGTGTGTGAGAAAAAGGGAATAGAGGTATGCGATTTTTTCGCGAGTGACGGGTTTGTGCGCGGACACTCATTTCACGGTAAGCGTGTGCTTTCCTATTCCGAAACAAAGGAGAAGTACGGAGCCGAAAACATTATAGTGCTTCTGTCCTTTGCCTCGGCACTTCCCGAGGTTATAGAGAATATCCTCAAAATCGCGGGGGAATGTGAGCTTTATGCACCTGATGTGCCTGTCTTTGGGGAGACTCTTTTTGATATTGAGTTTTATAACGCCCATAAGGACGAGCTTTGCGCGGTTTATTCGAGCCTTGTCGACGATGAGTCAAGAGCAATATACGAGAGCGTGATATCCTATAAGCTCACGGGGGATATAAGGTATCTCGAGAGTGCTGTCAGTGACAAGGATTCGGTATACAGGGAGCTGCTTGATTCCCACGGTATAGAGAGCTGCATTGACCTCGGAGCCTATAACGGCGATACGGTAAGGGAGCTTTCGGAGTACGCGCCGAGCCTGAAAAAAGTGACGGCTCTTGAGCCCGACCGCCGAAGCTTCAAAAAGCTTTCGCTGTATGCCGAGGGAGAAAGCCGATTTGAGGTCTGTCCCATAAGCGCCGCGGCGTGGTGCGAGAGGACGACACTTGAGTTTGACGCGGGTGGAAACCGAAACTCAAATGTCTCGCACACGGGCAAGACGGTGGAGATAGACGGTGTTACGGTTGACGGTATTGCGGGAGATGAAAGAATAGATTACATCAAATACGATGTCGAGGGCTCGGAGCGAGAGGCGCTTCTCGGCTCTGTCCAAACAATAAGAAAGTACTCTCCGAGGCTGCTCGTGTCGGTCTACCACAGAAGCGAGGATATCTTCGCGCTTCCGAAGCTTATCGGAGAGATAAATCCCGATTACAGACTCTATTTGCGTCGGTACAGATATATACCCGCGTGGGACCTTAACCTCATATGCGTAAAATAGACTTAAAAATCCAAATGCTTGTCAGCGAATGATTGACAAAAGTGTTTATATGTGATATAATTTAATGTATTTTAATTTAGCGAACCGAAAGGAATGACAAATATGTGCGCACAGCTTTTATCAACAAAGCCCTATAAAGGAACGAGAGACTTCTATCCCGCGGATATGAAGCTCCGAAACTGGTTCTTCGGAAGGATACGCTCGGCTCTCGAACTTGCCTCGTTTGAGGAATATAACGGACCTATGCTCGAATCTCTTGAAATATATATCGCCAAGAGCGGTGAGGAGATAGCTAACGAGCAGACCTATAACTTTACGGACAGAGGCGGCAGACGCCTTGCCGTAAGACCCGAGATGACGCCCACCGTGGCTCGTCTTGTAGCAGGTAAAATAAACGAGCTTAACTTCCCGCTCAAATGGTTCTCTATCCCGAACCTTTACAGATATGAGAATCCCCAGAGAGGACGTCTGCGTGAGCATTGGCAGGTGAATGTCGATATCTTCGGATGCGATTCCTATGAGGCAGACCTTGAGGTCATCTCGACGGCTATTTCGCTTCTCAAGGTGTTTGATGCCGATTCCTCTATGTTCAAGGTCCATATCAACAACCGCCGTTTCTTCAACGACGTTATCGCGGCTATCGCGGGAACCGACGCGGAGGGAAGCAGAAAGGTCTCAAAGGTTATTGACCGAAAGAACAAGGTGCCAAGAGAGGTATATGAAAAGGACCTCATCGCGCTCGGACTTGATGCGGATAAAATTGCGAAGATTGACGCATTATATACAATGAGTGTTGCCGAGGCGGCGGCGCTCTGCCCCGAATCCCGCGGAGCGCAGGAGCTTATCGACCTGTTTGCGGCACTCGAGGCGCTCGGACTCGCTGAATACTGCGTATTCGATTTCGGTATAATCAGAGGACTTGATTACTATACGGGAACTGTATTCGAGGTGCTTGATACCGCACCCGAAAACAACCGCGCTATGTTCGGCGGCGGAAGATACGACAACCTTGTCGGACTTTTCGTAAAGAACGCCACAGTATCGGGCGTCGGCTTTGGCTTTGGCGATGTAACACTCGAAAACTTCCTTATCACGCATAACCTTATTCCCGATATATACGCCGAGGGCGTTAAGGTTCTGGTCACAAAGTTTGACGACGTTCCTTACTCCGAGTACACAAAAATCGTCTCCACACTCCGAGAGGCGGGAGTTCAAAGCTCTATCTATATAGGCTCGAAGAAGTTCGGAAAGCAGATAGAGTATGCCGTCAAGGGGAACTACAGCCACGTTGTAATTATGGGTGGCAGTGAGCTTGAGGCAAAGCAGATAAAGGTCAAGGACCTTCGCACAAGAGAAGAGGTCACGCTTGACTCCGATAAGCTCGTTGAATATTTTTCGGCGCAATGAATAGAGCGGTAGAGCTTTGGATGCTCTGCTTTGAGGACTCACGCGAGACGGCGGAGGAGTTTTTCTCGCTTCGCGGAGTCGAAACACTTACCGAATGCGGTCCGCAGGGTGAGCTTATGGGAATGGCGAGTCTTATTCCCGTGAGCGATAGCCTCGGCGGTCGCGGATATTATGTTTACGGAGTATGCGTACACCCGAGCTTCAGAGGTCGGGGGATATTCCGTAAGCTTATGTCGGAGTGCGAGGCGAGAGCAACAGAGCTGGGGGCTTCCTATCTTTGCCTGATACCCGCTACGGAAAAGCTTTACGGAACATATTTCCGTATGGGATATCGGATACCTGTGGAGCTTTGCGGATTCATGTGCGAGGGGGATGTTGAAATACGCTCGTGCAGCAAGGATTTCACACTGTTCGCGAAGACCGATGCCGAGTATTCGGGTAATGTGAGAGGACTTTTAAAGCCTTTTTCGGAGAGATATTCTTCGGATATGAAATTTTGTTTTCCCGAGAGAATGGGAGAATGTTGAAGCTATCAGAAAGTGAGGCAGACTGATATGGTATACTTTTTTATCGCAAACGGGTTCGAGGAAATAGAGGCGCTTTGCCCACTTGATTTGCTTCGAAGAGTTGGAATAGAGGTCAGAACGGTAGGTGTGGGCGGCAGAGAAATCACGGGCTCACACGGAATCACCGTCAAGACCGATATGACCGACGCCGAATACAGTGACGGCGCACCCGAGCTTGTCTTTTTGCCGGGTGGAATGCCCGGAACACTCAATCTCGCCGCAAATGAGACGGTGAGAGGCGCGGTTATGACGGCTTATGAGAACGGTGCTTATGTTGCGGCTATATGTGCCGCTCCGATGATACTCGGAGAGCTTGGTATACTTCGCGGCAGAGAGGCTATCTGCTATCCTGGCTTTGAGGATAAGCTCACGGGCGCCCGTATTTCGGATAAGCGCACGGTCGCCGACGGAAAGGTGCTGACAGCGGCGGGTATGGGTGTCTCTCTTGATTTCGGACTGCTTATAGTCGAAAAGCTTCTCGGCGAGGAGACAGCCGATAATTTGCGCCGTACGGTCATAGCCGACTGAAATGAACACAAAAGAGGAAAAAAAGGCGCTCCGAGCGGAGTACAGACGGCTACGAGTTGAGATATCGGAGGAGCGGAAAAAGGCACTTGACGAAAAGATATGCCGAGAGATAATCTCTCTTGCTTGTTTTCGCTTCGCGGATACTTTGCTTACTTATTATCCGATAAAGGGCGAGATAGACCTCACTCCCGTAACCCTTGAGGCACTCGCGAGGGGAAAGAGAGTGGCGTACCCTGTTTGCGATACCGAGAGCAGGGAGATGACATTCAGATATATAAATAGCTTATCAGAGCTGTGCGAGGGGAGCTATTCTATTCCCGAGCCGCCGCAGAGCGCTCCCGAGTTTGACGGCGGAGAGGGCTCACTCTGTATCGTTCCCGCGTTTGCCTTTGATAAAGACGGTTACCGTCTCGGATACGGCGGCGGATATTACGACAGATTTCTTAAAAGCTTCGGGGGAACCTCTCTCGGGGCGGTCTATTCGGATTTTTTGACAGACGAGCTTCCGCGCGGATATTACGATATCGCGGCGCGTGTAATAGTTACCGAAAGGGGGAGTATTATCACAAATGCTGGGAAAGAGAAAAAAAGAAAATAACGGCAAGGCAGAAGCAGAGAGCCGAATCGTTCTCCAGCCGACTGTGGTAGTTCTCGCGACCTATCTGTTGCTGTTGCTCTCAAAGGTGATAGATGTGACGCTTATAAACCGTGATAACGAGTATATGAGCGTTGTTATACTTCAGATGATGATATTCCTCATTCCCGCGGCGGTATGGTGCCGCTTCAGCGGGGAAAAATATATACGCTCACTGCGAATAAGACCGTTCAAGGCGGACTGTATGGGTATAATCGCGGCGGCATCGGTGCTTATGATATCGGGCGGAGTGCTTATAAGTCTTCTGTTTGGCGGACTTGAGAGCCTTTCGGAGAATTTTTCTCTGTACGATACATTCATTTCCAAGGACGACGGTACCGCACCCGTAAAGCTTTATCTTATTCTGGCGTACGCGGCGCTTCCCGCTCTTTGCGAGGAGTTTGTATATCGCGGAATACTCTGCCACGAATACGAGAAGGGCGGAGTGCTTCGGGCAATTTTCATAAGCGCTCTGTTTTTCGGATTACTCCATTTCAATCTGCGAAATCTCCCCGTATATCTTTTTGCGGGTGTGATACTCGCTATGACTATGTATGCGACACGTTCGGTCTTCGGAGCGGTTCTCGCACATTTTCTTTATAACCTTTTCGGCCTTTTCGGACAGCCCTATGTAAATACATTTTATAATATAACGGGAAGCACAGAGCTTTTCGTATTTATCCTCGGATTTCTCTTTCTCACCTCCGCGGCAATATTCTGCGCCGAGGCGGCGAGACTTTATAAAAAGTATCTGGCAGAGGCTCATTCGGCGAAATACCGTCAGCCACTGCTTCACGGATTTGAGAAGATACGTAATTCCTACATCGAGGTGCTGATAAAGCCCTCGGCAATAGCCTGTTTCGCGCTTTACATAATAGCCCTGATAGTTATGTGGATAGAGTGATTTCTGTCCCGTATCTGCGGGGGAAAAGTAAGGCAGGTGTGTTTTATGTTAAAAGAAAAAAAGAACAGCGGTGAAAAAAGCCTTCACGATGCCCGAAGAATACGGCGCATCGCTTCTGCGATAATCCCGCTGTTTTTTCTTTCGCTCTTTCTGGCGGCTTTCATTATTTCGGCGGCAAACGATATGTATGCCTTTGTGAAGCCCGAGGGCTCGGTCAAGCTGCGGATGAGCGGAGATGAGTCGCTTTTTTCGGTATCCCAAAGGCTTGAGGAGGCGGGGGTGATAGGGAACCCGCTCGTTTTCTCTATTTATACTATGACGAGAGGCGCGGGGGATAAAATCAGTGGATTCGAGGGAGATATAGAGCTTGATTCCTCTATGAGCTACAGAGAAATTTTAAGGGCTTTTTCATAAATTCGGATGGCGGTGAATAAAGGAGTGAGTCTCGGGGAACAATATGCTGAATGAAAAATTCGGACATATAAAGGAGACGTTATGAAAAATATACTCACATTGGCGGTATGCCTTGCTTTTATTTGCGTTGTTATCGGACTTATGCCCGTACACGGAGAGACCGAGATATATGATAGCGTTGTACGGCTTCACGTACTCGCAAACTCGGATACCGACGAGGATCAGGCGCTTAAGCTCAAGGTAAGGGATGCCGTGCTTGAGCGTTCGTCAAAAATACTCGGTGAGTGCAACTCCCGAGAGGAGGCGATAGCCGCGATAAATGAAAATATCTCTCTGCTTGAGAGCGTGGCGCAAGAGACAGTCATCTCAAACGGATATGATTACAGTGTGCGTGTTGAGCTTGGAGAGGAGGACTATCCCACGAGAAATTATGAGTCCTGCTGCTTTCCATCGGGCAGATATGTCTCGTTGCGTGTGCTTATCGGAGATGCCGAGGGACAGAACTGGTGGTGTGTGCTATTTCCGCCTATGTGCCTTTCTGCCGCAACGGGGCGCTCGGATGCCGAGGATGCTTTTATATCGGTGGGGTTGAGCAGTGAGCAATATAAAATAATCACCGAGACCGATGACACGAAATACGAGGTCAGATTCAAAATACTTGAGGCGATAGAGGATGCTAAAAACTCTATCGGAGACGCGTGGGGATAAAGAGAAGCGGTTGCCGCGTTTGCGGCAACCGCTTGAATTTTACTTTGTTTTATGCCTTGCGGCGTCTTACATAGATTATGACTCCCACTGTAATAAGCACTGCGGGAATGATAATGATGATAAAGGCGGCAAGCCAACCCGCGGTACTTGAGGATACCGTGAGCAACGGATCATCGGAGAGGGGGACGCTTATCTCTCCGAGAGAGGAGTCGTAGGACTCTCCCATCCAGGTCATAGCGTATACGAGCAGAGAAATATTTTCGTTAGTCGCCTCCTCGGAGTTAAAGGTGTCGGCAGAGGAGTACCATACCATTCTCGTTGTTTCTCCGTCAAGCTCCTCCTCCATCGCAACTCCGATATTGTAAGCTCCCTTTGTCTTATCCTCACCCACATAGGCTTCGTTTGAGGTGGTAAGTATCGGGGTTACAAGCAAAGCAGAGCGAAGCGAGGTGCTGACAGTTATCGGTGTTGCCTGACTTATGCTGACCGAGTATTCGTCCACGGGGAAGTTCGCGAATACATCGTGGTCGGTGTTTATCACGGGAGTAAAGGTGTGCGCGTCGTATTCCTCGTCGGTGTCCTGCTCTTGCGAGATAAGCTCCGCCGAGCCTGTCGCGCCGTAATATTCGGCTATCGACATAAGATTTTCCATTCCGAGATTTTTCTCGCCTGTGATAAGCAGGAGTCTGCCGCCGTCCCCAAGATAATCAAGGATTATTTCGGCTTCGTCGGCGGTGTAATCCTCGGTGGGGGCGTTGATTATAAGGCAGTCGGCATCGGCGGGAATCTTGTCTGTCTGTGTGATGTCGAGAACGCCATAGGCGTATTTCATATAGGACAGGAGCGAGGCGAAGTTGCCGTCCTCGGCGCTGTCCTCTCCGTGTCCAGTAACAAAATAGGAGTGCGGGATATATTCAAGCGTAACGTATTCGACAGTGCTTGTGAGCGCCTTCTCGCCACAGAAATAAAGCTTTGAGTTGTAGGCGAGTTCATACAGATACTCTGCATAGCTCTCGGATGACGAGAAGAGTGAGTAATAATTTGCGTACTGGCTATACGACATCTGCTCTATTCCCAGATTTTCATTGGAATAGTAATACATAGAGTAGAAATCAATAAGCTGTGAGCGCTTTTCGCTTGACACTACTATGCTGTACGGGTTGACTCCGCTGACCGAGATTCCGTGCGAGGAAAGAAATTCGGTGTCGGATATAGTGTCAACATATTCGAGCTTGATATGCTCTCCGCTGTCGGCGTATCTTTCCATAAATATCTCAAACTGTTTGTTGGTTCCGTCGGCATCAAGAATGCTTACGGTGACATCCTCCTCAAGAGCGGAAACGAATTCCTTTGTCTGGTCGGATACCGTGTATAGCTTTGACGCGGTCATATCCGCGAGTGTGTATTTTTCGGGAATGAACGCCGCTCCGATATTGAGCGCGACAACCGCCACAACAATAACCGCGGCGGTTACTATCGAGATGATTTTCTTCTGTGAGTGTGTGATATTAGTCTTCTTCATACCGCACCCCCTCACATAAGACGTTTTCTCTCGAAAAGGCGCACCGAGAGGAATACAAACAGGGCGCTTACCGAGAGGTAGTATATAATTGCCTTAATGTCAAATATACCGTAAACGAAGGACTCGAATTTGCCGAATATGTCAAACACCGAAAGTATCTTCGTTATAATCTCACCCGCGGGGAGCAGAGCTATAAGCGGCTTTACCATATAGAGCGCAATGAGAGCCGCGACGGTGATGTAGTTGAATACCGCAGAGAGAATCACGTTGTCGGACAGAGAGGACACAAAGGTACACACAGCTATCAGAGCCGCTCCAAAGAGGAAGAAGCATATGATAGAGGTGTAAGAAACGAGATAATTGACCTCTCCCATAAAATTGAATATGAGTGGCATAAGCGCAAGGAACGCCGTGGGAATCGCGAATACGACGAGCATAGCAAAATATTTGCCCAAAATTATATCACTGGAGCGCAGGGGGAGCGAGTAAAGCAGCTGATAGGCTCCGCTCTTGCGATCCTTTGCGATAACATTCATAGTGAGAATTGGTATAAGCGGAGCGCCCCAGAGCATAAGGTCGGAGACAGCGTAGCTTATAGAGGAATTGAACGAGAAAAAATTATACAGGGTTATGAAGGCTCCCGCAATGAGAATGTATACCGCGATAAAGACAAATCCCGTTACGTTCTGAAAATAGGATCTGAATTCACGCTTGAAAATAACGCTCATTTTTTCTTACCTCCTCTGCTTTTCTTTTTCTTTCCGTTTTCCTCGGGAGCAGAGCTCTCCTCCGAGTCGGTAAGCTTCAGATAAATATCCTCAAGCGTGAGTGCGCTCGTGTCCATTGAAAGAATAGGACAACCAGCCTCTGCAAGGGCGGAGAAGACCGCGTCTCTTATGTCAATGCCCGAATCGTGCTCGAGCTTGAGCGATACGACACCTCCTCGGCTTCCCGTCACTGTGCAGTCTGTTAGTCCCCCTACCTGCTCAAGCGTTCTGAAAACGGATTCCTTCTGTCCGCGGACAGAAATACTCAATGCCTGTGTCTTCTCAAGCTTATGCTCAAGATTCTCAATGCTGTCGTGAGCTATCATTTTTCCGTGGGATATAATAAGCACATCATCGCAAAGCTCCTCTATCTCGGAGAGAATATGGCTGCTTATGACAACCGTCTTGACCTTTCCGAGCTTCTTTATGAGCTTACGTATCTCGATTATCTGCTTGGGGTCAAGTCCGACGGTTGGCTCGTCGAGCAGAATGACATCGGGGTTTCCGAGCATAGTCTGCGCAATGCCGATTCTTTGCCTGTATCCCTTGGAAAGATTTTTTATAAGCCGTCCCGAGACGTCCTCAATAGAGGTAAGCTCCATAACGCTGTTGACGTTTCTGTAAAGCTTATCGTATGGCACGTCCTTTGCCTCCGCGACGAAAACGAGATATTCGTGAGTTGTCATATTTTCATAAAGCGGGGGTATCTCGGGAAGATAGCCTATCTTCGCCTTTGCCTCAAGGGGAGACTCGAGCATATCGACGCCGTCGATGAGAACGCTGCCCGAGGTCGCGCGAAGGCAACCCGTTATTACATTCATCGTGGTGGATTTTCCCGCTCCGTTTGGACCGAGAAAGCCGTGAACGCCGCCCTTTGAGATGGTGAATGTAAGGTTGTCGACCGCTACCTTATCACCGTATTTTTTTACCAGATTCTGTACTTTTATCAAGTTATTTTCCTCCGAAGAGCTTCATAATAAAATATCACTAATAATATTACCTTAAAACTGTGTACACTATTTTAATGATTTATGACGATTTTGTGATGTGCGTATAAAAAACTACAGAAAAAGTTGGGCGGCTCACACTTTATGAGACACCCGACCTTTGATGCTTAATGCCGTACCGACTTCTTCATAAGTCCGAGGTCGCCCTCGGGAATAGCGCCGTTCTTCAATGTCTTTCTGTATATTATCATAAACGCGATAAGGTTCGATGCGAACGCCAGAAACCACGAGACGGGATAGGAAATATAGATGCTCATTGGCGTACCCCACACCTTGAATATCGTGTTTACCCAAAGGATACGCACACCGCACACACCGATTAGAGTGAAGACCATCGTCGTGACCGATTTGCCCATGCCTCGCAGAGCGCCTCCGACCGCCTCCATCATACCGCAGAGGATATATGTCGGGGCGATTATCATCGTTCGGCGCAGTCCCGCCGCGATAACCTCCTCGCTTCCACCCGCGTAAAGTCCGAGAAGCTCTGTTCTGAATATAAGCACGACGGCGGAAAAGAGAGCCCAGACCGCGGCTGTTACCGCTATGCAGCCGAGCAGGACACGACCGATACGGTTGTATTTTTTAGCGCCTACGTTCTGTCCCGTAAATGTAACGGCGGACTGGCTTACCGAGTTCATCGCTATCCAGATAAAGCCCTCGATGTTTCCCGCGGCGGAGTTTCCTGCCATAACTATGTCGTCAAAGCTGTTTATTGAGGACTGGATAACCACATTTGAAAGTGAAAAGAGTGAGCCCTGAATACCCGAGGGAATACCTATCGCAAGGATTCTCGAAAGACAGGTTTTGTCTATCTTCAGCTCCTTGAGGCTTATCTTCAGGTAGCTGTCGCTTCGGTACATATAAATAACAACCATAAGCGCAGAGAGGACTTGAGAGGAAACGGTAGCCACCGCGACTCCCGCAACTCCCATATCAAAAGCCGTGACAAGAATTATGTTGAGAAATACATTTGCGATTCCCGATACGGTAAGAAAGAGCAGGGGATGCTTCGTGTCTCCCGAGGAACGGAGTATAGAGGCACAATAGTTATAAAGAAGATTTGCGGGGACACCGCAGAATATTATCCTTATGTAAAGTGTGGAATACTCGATAACATTGTCCGGCGTGTCCATAAGCCGCAGCAGCTGCGGGGCGAAAATAAAGCCCAGAATTCCTACGATAATTCCGAGAAATACAGAGATGATAAGCGATGTGTGAACGACCTTACGCACCTTATCGTACTCGCGTGAGCCGATATATTGCGCGGCGCAGACACCCGCGCCGACCGAGAGTCCCATAAAAACTCCGACGATGAGATTGGTGAGCGCTGATGTGCTGCCGACGGCGGCAAGGGCAATATGACCGTTGAAGTGACCGACTACCACAAGGTCGGCGGCGTTATAAAAGCATTGAAGGAGTCCTGTGAGAACGAGAGGGAGGGAAAATTTAATTATTTTTCTGAACAGAGAGCCCTCTGTCATATCCATTTCGTGTTTATAAGTGTTCATTTTTTGCCTTTCTTTTAGCAAGTGACAGCTAACAGGATAATTATAGCACTCCCGCCCGAAAAGTCAAGATAATACGAGGAAAATATATTTTTTTGATTAAAATTTTGCAAAGTGAAAAAAACTATTGACAAAATAAATCTTTTGTAGTATAATATCATTCGATTAATTGTCTTCTGGCAATATGCGGAGGGAGGGAAAAAGAAAAATGGCAGAAATCAGAGTCAAGGAAGGCGAGTCTTTGGACAGCGCACTCCGTCGTTTCAAAAGAGCAACTGCTCGTTCCGGCGTCCTTACCGAGCTTCGCAAGAGAGAACATTATGAGAAGCCCAGCGTAAAGCGCAAGAAAAAGTCGGAAGCTGCTCGCAAGAGAAAATATAAATAATTTTCTGAAAACACAAAAGGAGTATTGTTTGCAATACTCCTTTTTTGCGAAAAGGATTGTATTTTTTGAATTATCGTGTTATAATGAGTTATAATTTTTCATATGGAGAATAAAACAATGAGAGAAAAGCTTGGAAGCCGTCTCGGCTTCATATTGTTAAGCGCGGGATGCGCTATAGGTGTCGGAAACGTATGGAAATTCCCTTGGATGGTAGGACAGTACGGAGGAGCTATCTTTGTTCTTGTCTACATTTTCTTCCTTATCGTTCTCGGCGTTCCTGTAATGACTATGGAATTCGCTATGGGACGCGCCGCGCAAAAAAGTCCTGTCAAGATGTATCAGGAAATAGAGCCTCGCGGAACGAAGTGGCATATCCACGGAGCTTTCGCACTTGTCGGTAATGTTATACTTATGATGTTCTATACCAATGTTTCGGGCTGGATGCTTCAGTATTTCTTCAAGACCGCAAAGGGCGACTTTGTGGGACTTGACGCCGCGGGTGTTGGGAATGAATTCGGCGAGATGCTTGCTGCCCCCATGTGGCAGATGGTATTTATGGGAATCATAGTTGTTATAGGTGCGCTCGTCTGTCTTATAGGCGTTAAAAAAGGACTCGAGAGAGTCAGCAAATATATTATGCTCGCGCTTCTGGCGCTTATGGTGGTTCTTGCCGTAAACAGCATCTTCCTCGACGGAGCATCGGAGGGACTTAAATTCTACCTCGTTCCCAATGTGAATAATGTAAAAGAGGTCGGCTTTGCCAATGTGGTTGTTGCGGCGATGAATCAGGCGTTCTTCACGTTAAGTCTTGGTATCGGTTCTATGGCTATTTTTGGAAGCTATCTTGATAAGAAGCGCTCTCTTATGGGAGAGGCGGTAAATGTTGCGGTGCTTGATACCTTCGTGGCGTTCACCTCGGGACTTATCATTTTCCCAGCTTGTTTTGCGTACGGAGTTGAGCCCGGTGCGGGACCCTCGCTCATATTCGTAACCCTTCCCAATGTATTCAACAATATGCCGCTTGGAAGACTCTGGGGAAGCCTGTTCTTCGTATTTATGAGCTTTGCGGCAATTTCGACCGTTCTCGCGGTATTTGAGAATATTATCGCGTGTATTATGGACCTCACGGGTTGGGGCAGAAAGATGACCAGCCTTATAGTTGGCGCGGGAATATTTGTGCTTTCAATTCCTTGTGTACTCGGATTCAACCTCTGGTCGGGCTTCGTTCCGTTTGCCGAGGGCTCGGGTGTTCTTGACCTTGAGGACTTTATCGTAAGTAATATTCTTCTTCCTCTCGGTTCTCTTACACTTGTTCTGTTCTGCGTAATATCGCGTTACGGCTGGGGCTGGAACAATTTTGTCAATGAAGCCAACGAGGGCAAGGGACTCAAGGTTGCCAGATGGATGCGGCCTGTCGTCACATTCGTAGTCCCCGCAATAATTCTCATTATGTTTATCGTGGGACTTGTGACCTTTAATTATTCCTGATAATCATTATTTTAAGGAGTGTTGGAAAGCCAACACTCCTTTTTGCTTTTGTGTTTCAACAATATTCTGTTTTGTTCTGGCAAAGGAAAAAGTTTCTTTGAGTTTTGAGGTGTAATATTGTTCGTAGGTATTGAAAAAATATAGCAAGTATGATAAAATATAGGAGATAAATTTGAAAACAAAGGATACGCAAATGAAAAATTACAATTCCGATTCTTCAAACAGAAAAGTTGAGATAAGACCGTCGTTTATCGCAATTCTTATTGTAACAATTGTTTTGCTTATAACGCTTACGATAAGCCTTTTTGTCGTTATGCATCTTGAAAAGAGTTCAAGCTTCGAGCCTATCAGAGGCGGAAGTAAGCAGACTCAAAGCACGACAGAGCCGTCTGTCCCCGCGGGTAACCTGAACACAACACCGCTTTATCCCACAACGGAGACGAGGACAAGCTATAAGGTCACGGCAGCCTCTGATATAGTTACGCTTACCGATACCGATACGTGGAAGCTTGAGGCTAAAAACGCGGTTCTTGTGAGAGCCGATAAGGACTCGCTTACCGCGATAGCCGAGAAAAGCTCGGAGGCGAAAATGTACCCCGCGTCTATGACAAAGGTTATGACGCTTATCGTTGCGTGTGAGAGGGTTACCGACCTCTCGACGAAGCTTACGGTCACGCAGGATATAGCCGATTACGCCAAGGATATGGGCGGTTCGGGAATGGGACTCAAGGTGGGCGATGTTTTCACTGTTGAGGAGCTTTTGTTTTTGATATCTTATAAATCCGATACGATAGCGTCTATTATGATAGCCAACCACATAGCGGGAAGCGAAAAAGCCTTTGTTGAGCTGATGAACGAAAAGGTTGCCCATCTTGGACTTACGGGTACGCATTTCGCAAACTGTACGGGGCTTCACGATAAAGAGAATTACTCCACTTGCCGTGAGTTCGCGTCTATAATGATATACGCGTTGGACAATGAACTGGCATATAAATGCCTGACACAGTATAATGGAATTCCTATGGTGGTCGGCGGACAGCAGGTTACGGCGTACTGCGGCTGGTATAGCGGAAACGGACATATAGGCTTCAGCGATAATCCCCGTCTTGGCAATGTTACTGTCATTGCGGGAAAAACAGGCTATATAGATGAGGCGGGATTTACATTTGTTACAGCAGCTAAAGATTCAAGCGGAGTTTTGTATGTCAACGTTATGGTCGGTCAGCCCGCGGGAAATGGATATGACGGCGATAAATTTATGAGCGACTATAAGTACATATATAAAAATTATGCGAAATAAAATTATCTTTCCGAGGTAACGTATATGAAAAAAACTGTTTTGAGCATAAAATCGGCTATATCTTTCGTGTTGGCGTTCATTCTGTTGTTTTCGTTTGCGTCCTGTTCAAAAACAGAGACAGAGGAGTCCGAAACCACCGCGGCAACGACGGCGGGTGAGCCTGCCCCCGAGGGAATGATATTCTCGGGTGAGATTGAGGAAAAGGTCGGAGTGGTATACCCCAAGAACTGCTCGGAGATGGTTATGGCGGCGGTGAAAAAATTCTGTGCCGCTGTTCGTGAGAACACGGGAGCTACCATATGGATGTATAACGATTCCTCGGCGGAGGACGTATTCTTTGAGGTACTTCTCGGAAATGTAAACAGAGAAGTGAGTAAGACGGTAGGAGAGGGACTTTCCGAGGTTGCGTACCGTATGAAAGCGGTTGACGGAAGCCTTGTTATAGTGGGAGGCTCGGACGGAGCGTTGATAGAGGGAATGGATAATTTCATATCAAACTACATAAAAGGAAATACGCGTGTTGAAGTGTCGCAGACACTTGACAGACGCGGAGAGTGGTCGCCCGTAAAGCTTAATTCGGGCATCGAAAAGAACGGCAATAACCTGATGATAAACACGGCAAATAAGTACCAGACGGTAAAATATATGGGCGCTTCGGGCTGTTGGGTTGGAAATGTTTCAAAATATCTCACAGACGCGCAGCTTGCCGAGTGTATGGATATTCTTTATTCAAAGGACGGAATAGGACTTACCTCGTATAGATTCAATGTCGGTGCGGGAGACCCGATGTCTGTTCGCGGAGAGGAGTTAAAGAGTACGGATTGTCTCCAATCTCCAACTAACAGAAGCGAATATTCGCTTTCTTATGATGCTTCTTCTGTCAAAGTGCTTGATATGGCGGTTGACAGAGGCGCAAACGAGATAACACTCTTTATAAACAGTCCCCCCGCATATATGACATATAGCGGATACACCGTGGGAAATACAGACGGCTCGTGTAACCTCAAGCCCGAGTATTATGACGATTTCGCAGCCTACGCCGCTGACGTTGTTGAGCTTTTCCTTGATAATGGCTACAACGTGTGCTATATAAGCCCGATAAATGAGCCGCACTGGACTTGGGGAGACCCCGACAGAGTATGGCAGGAGGGCTGCTTCTATAGCATAGACCAGATATTTGAAATAGATTTGCTCGTGGCAAAGGAGCTTGAGCGACGCGGAATCGAGGAGGTTAAGGTATCCTTCCCCGAAACTGCCGCGTGGACTACTTGGGCATATACCAACACCATTGCCGAAAAGCTCACCGAGCATCCCGAGCTTGTGAAATATATCGACCA
>JAFTHJ010000017.1 GCA_017457465.1 Clostridia bacterium
ATAGAAGGGCTCTATCGTATCGAGCTTTTCTCCTGTTCCGACGAACTTTATCGGCTTACCCGTAACATGCTTTACAGAGAGTGCCGCACCGCCACGTGTGTCACCGTCGAGCTTTGTCAGCACAACGCCCGTGATATCGAGCAGCTCATTAAATGTCTCGGCTACGTTAACGGCATCCTGACCTATCATCGCGTCTATTGTGAGAAGTATCTCGGTAGGATTCACCTTTGCCTTGATACTCTGAAGCTCTGCCATAAGCTCCTCGTCGATATGCAGACGTCCCGCCGTATCAACGAATACCATATCGTATCCCTTGGAGATGGCGTATTTAACACCCTCCTCGGCAATGGTTACGGGAGATGTTTTGTCGCCCATTGTAAAGACGGGGATATCGAGCTTCTCGCCAACGACCTGAAGCTGCTTTATAGCTGCGGGACGGTATATGTCACACGCAACAAGCAGGGGGCGTTTGCCTTGCTTCTTGTAAAGCCCCGCGAGTTTACCCGCGTGAGTGGTTTTACCCGCGCCCTGAAGACCTACCATCATAACGACTGTAGGGGGCTTTGGGGAAATGACAAGCTTTGATTGGGAGCCGCCCATAAGATTGGTAAGCTCCTCGTTTACTATTTTAACTATCTGTTGAGCGGGGAGGAGGGATTCGAGAACCTCCGTGCCTACAGCTCTTTCCGAAACTACCTTAATAAAATCGCGCACGACCTTGAAGTTAACGTCGGCTTCAAGCAGGGCGAGTTTTATCTCACGCATACCCGCCTTAACATCGGCTTCTGTGAGCTTACCCTTGCTTCTGAATTTTTTGAAGGCGTTTTCGAGTTTTTCACTCAAGCTTTGAAACATAAATGACACCTTCCTTTTGTTTTGTTTAACGCAAATGCGAATTACTCTGTAATTATTGAGGTGAGAAGCTCCAGCTCCTTGACTATATCCTTGGGGAGCGAGGAGTCTTTGGCGAGAGATGTGAGTCTGCGAACGTGCTCCTCTGTGCGGCGGAGCTTCTGCGCGAGTCCGAGCTTTTCCTCATAAAAGGTAAGCTCATCTTCTGATTTTTTTATAATATCTCTGACACCTTGTCGTGAAATTCCTATCTCTGCGGCTATCTCTGCGAGGGAAAGGTCCTCGTTGTAATACATATCCATCACCGAGCGCTTTCTCTCGGGCAGGATATCACCGTAAAAGTCCAGCAAATAGCCTATATTAAGATTTTTTTCAAACATTTTACACCGCCTTGTATAACTGTAAAGCAAAATGCTTTACAATTATATCACGGTAGTTTGCTTTTGTCAAGTATTTTTTATTATTTTTTCAACTTTTTATTTTTCTGCGGCAATTCAATCATCACAGCCGCGCCGAGTATCATCAGACTTCCTAAAAAATGAAGCCAAGTGAAGCTTTCTTTCAGTATCACCGCCGATAGAATCAGTGCTACCACGGGGTCGATATATCCGAATATTGCGGCGGTTTGCGCCTTTATTTTTTCAATGCTTCCAAAATAAAGGGTATATGCCACACCCGTGTGAATTATTCCGACTATCGCGAGGAGAGCAAGGATGGCTGGAGTTATCTGCAGAGCGGTGATATCCTCGGTGAGAAGCACATAGGGAAGTGCGGCGAATGCCGCCATTCCAAGCTGTATAACAGTCTTTTCATAGTCAGAGACACCCGATATGAACTTATTGAGTATTATTACCGTGGCATAGAGAAGTGCCGCTCCGAGTCCGAAAAGAATACCTCTGATATCGGTTGCTCCGCCTGTCAGAACTCCCGAAATTGTTACCATACCCACGATAGCCGCAAGTGTACAGAGTATTTTTCTCGTATTCAGCTTTTCCTTTAATATAAACGGTGAAACGATTATAACGAACACGGGCGCCATATAGTAGCAAAGCGTTGCGGTGGCAACCGTCGTGTATCGGTATGCTTCGAAAAGAAGTATCCAGTTAAGACCGATAAGTGCGCCCGAGACAAGAAGCAATGCAAGATTTTTCTTTATAGCCGTGAAATTTATCTTTTCCCGTTTTATCGCTATTACCGCTATGAGAAAGAGCATTCCGATAAAGCCTCTGATAAATGCGATAACACTTGACGGAAAGGGGATATACGAACGGAATACTCCTATAGTGCCAAATATCGTCATAGCTACCGTAAGCTTTATTTTAGCCGATGTCGCGCTATCCTTCATAGCTCAAGCCTCCTGTCTTTGATAATTTTGGGCGGTGCAAGGATTATCCGTCGCACCGCCGTTGAGTGTTTAACTGATTTTTAGCTTTTCCCACAATTCGTTGAGCAATTTTTTGGTATCCGCGTCAAGGTCACGGTAGCAGTTGGAATTGTAGGCATCGTGAAAATTGAAATTCTCGGGATAGAGTATTTCGATAGCCTCCTCGCCCATATCCTCTTTATATGTCTCGTTGTTGTAAACCACCGAGTGAGGGGATGCGTAGCAGATATATTCAGCGTTTGCTATGGCGACCTCCTCGGAGAGCATAAAGTTGATATATTCCTCGGCAAGGGATTTATTCTGTGTAGATGCGGGAATACACATAGCGTCAACGAAAAGGTTAGTATTGTCTGGATAATAGAGACGCAGGTCAACGTTTTCCGCCTGATTGTCGACCATCGTGAGATAGTCACCCGCATAATAAGCGCCGATAGATGCTTCTCCTGATTCCATCATATTGAATATTTCATCCATAACGTACTTGTCAAGCAAAGGCTTTTGCGCCTTCAACTCCTCAAGACCTTTTTCCCAGTCGGATACGTCGGTGGAGTTTACGTCAAGACCAAGCTTGTAGAACGCCGTTCCGAAAGCGTCTCTCGCATTGTTGAACTGCACAATATCATCGGAATATTTCTCGTTCCACATAAGGTCCCAATCCCCGATATCCTCCTCGCTCACCACGTTGGCGTCATATATAACGCCAATCATTCCGTAGGTGTAGGGAACAGAATACTTATCCTCGGGGTCATAATAGAGTCCTCTGAAATCCTCGGAGATACATTCCTCGTAATTTGGAATGTTATCGAAGTCTATCTCGGCGAGAAGTCCCTCCGAGGCAAGACGGGCTATCATATAATCCGAGGGGATTATCACGTCGTAGCTTACGGCATCTGTCGAGAGCTTTGCGTAAAGGTCCTCGTTAGAGGTGTAGGTAACGTAGTTGACCTTGACCTTCATTCCAAGCTCATTTGCGCAATATGTCTCAAACGCGCGGTTTACGTTAAGTGAGCCCTCCGAGCCGTCGGAGATATATTCTCCCCAGTTGTATACATTGAGGGTTACGGTGTTGTTTGAATAAACACCAAGCATAACGCAAAGTGAAATTATCACAGCGAGAGCGCAACAAACAGCGATAATCTTATTGAGATAAGAGCGGCTTCTCTTGGGGGCTTTTGCCTCGTATACCGCCTCGCGTTTGGGTTGCTTTGGTGCCTTTCCGCTCTTTTGAGCTTTAAGGATAGCCTCACGGCGCTTCTTTTCCGCTTTCAGTCTCTTTGCCTCAAGTCTTTCATCGGTAGACTTTTCACGGTTAGAGAGTAGCAGAAGCGCGAGGATTATGATGAATATAATAGAGGAAAGCGCGTAAATCGTGGGCTTGACGGTCTTTTTTGTCATACTGTATATCAGCACGGGGAGAGTCTGGAAATCGACACCCGATGTGAAATAGCTGATAACGAAATCGTCAAGCGACATAGTGAACGCCATTATCATACCGGTAAGCACTCCGGGGAGAATAGCGGGGAGCTGAACCTTGAAGAATGACTGCATAGGAGTGCAGCCGAGGTCAAGCGCCGCCTCGGGGAGAGCTTTGTCCATCTGTTTGAATTTCGGAAGGACGTTGAGAATGACATATGGCAGGTTAAATGTAACGTGCGCTATGAGCATCGTCCAGAAATTCAGCTTTGTCTGGAGTCCGAGAAGTCCGCCAACAAAGACGAAGAGGAACATCAGGGAAATTCCCGTGATTATCTCGGGGTTCATCATAGGTATGTTGGTTGCCGTCATAACACCGTTTTTCAGATGCTTGTTCTTCATATGGTGTATTCCGAACGCTGCGGCTGTGCCGAGGACTGTAGCGATAGCGGAGGACGCAACCGCCAGTATAAGCGAATTCTTAAGCGCCTCGATTATTTCTCTGTTGCGGAAAAGCTCAAGATACCACCTGAAGGAAAAACCGCTGAAGGTAGAGGTACTTGAACCTGCGTTGAATGAGAAGAAAATCAGAACCGCAATCGGCGCAAACAGGAAAATAAGAATAAGCGCGATATAAATTCCCGAAAGCTTTTTCATGGCATCATACCTCCTCCGTCACCGTCGGAATAGTGGTTGACCACGGCAAGTCCGACAAGAAGTATCCGCATCAGTATGAGCGAGAGTGACGCCGTCATATTGTAATTTGAGGTGGCGTCCTGCTGTTCTATAACGTCGCCTATCATAAGCGTGTTAACTCCGCCGAGCTTCTGTGAGATATAGAACGTGCTTATAGAGGGAACGAGAACCATAGTAACTCCCGAAATAACGCCCGAGAGGCTCAAGGGGAATATGACCTTGCGGAGAACGCCGAACCCGTTGC
>JAFTHJ010000246.1 GCA_017457465.1 Clostridia bacterium
CGGCAAGGTCGTGGCGATGTTGAGTGTTCCGATAAATTCTATTATTATCAGTTATCTGATAAAATATGACGGCTCACTCTCAAAAAAGCTCTGGAGCCTCGCGTCTGCCGCCGCCTGTGTGCTTGGCGCGCTCGCCTTTGGCGGATGTACGCTCGTATCTCCGTTCCTTTTGAAGATTCTCTACCCAGACCTCTATATCCAAGCCGCGCCCTATATAGCACCCGCTATTCTCGGTCAGGTATTCTACTTTATATCGGGAGTGCTTCTCGTAATACTTCTCAAGTTCAGAGGAGAGAAAATGCAGTTCCTGTTTAATCTGGGATACGCGATAGAGTTTTTCGCGATAGTTATTGCGGGAACCGCTCTCTGGGGACTTGACGGATTTGTTTATTCGGCTCTCGCGGCTAACGCCATCCGCTTTGTAGCGGTTATCGTCTGGGGCTTTATCACAACGAGAAAAAGCGCGAGACTTGAGGAAAATCCGCAAGAAATAAAATAAAAGTTGCATTTGCCAATTTGTCTGTCCAAAGAGTGAAAATCTCATCGGAAGACAGAAAAACGGTGTCTCCAAGTGATTCTTGGCGACGCCGTTTTGCTTTTTTAGCGACAAATTATCTCAATCGTAAATGTTAACAAACGGTAAACATTATGAATAATTTGCGCTTCCTACTTGCAAAATTTGCCTGTAGGTGATATAATAATTCTTAATTCTATATTATGGGAGACAATAGTATGCTCTATAATAACAATTCAAATGTAAATATAAACGATGTCGGAGATTTCTCGCAGCTCGTCAACGCAGCCAAGGACACTTATACTATACCCGCCGAGGCGTTTGATAACTACCGCATAAAAAGAGGTCTGCGTGAGCCCGACGGAACAGGCGTTATGGCAGGTGTCACCAAGGTCGGAAACGCCCACGGATACGTCGTAAGCGAGGGAGAGAAAACCCCTATCGACGGTAAGCTTGAATACAGAGGCGTGGATATGACCTCGCTTATCGAGGGATTTGTCTCCGAGGACAGATACGGCTTCGAGGAGTGCATATATCTGCTTCTTTTCGGAAAGCTCCCCACATCTGACGAGCTTGAAAACTTCAAGACTATTCTCGCGGCTCACCGTCATCTTCCCCACCGCTTCACGGAGGACGTGCTTATGAACGTCCCCTCAAGGTCGATTATGAACAAGATGTCTATCGGCGTTCTCTCGCTCTATTCCTATGACGACAACCCCGACGACACAAGCCTTGAGAATGTGTTAAGACAGTGTATAGATGTTATCGCAAAGCTTCCTGTTATCGCCGCTCATTCCTACGCGGTATACAGAAGCGTATATTTCGGAAAGAGCCTTAATCTCCACAAGGCGCACGACGATATCGGAACAGCGCAGAACTTTTTGCGAATCCTCCGCTCGAGTAAGCAATACACCGAGGAGGAATCAAAGCTGCTTGACCTTTGTATGGTAATTCAGGCAGAGCACGGAGGCGGTAACAACTCTACCTTCTCCTGCCGTGTGCTTTCTTCTTCGGGAACCGATACCTATTCGGCTATCAGCGCGGCTATAGGCTCACTCAAGGGCCCCCTCCACGGCGGCGCGAACATAAAGGTTCAGGAGATGTTCGACTGCGTTAAGGAGAATATCCGCGATGTGAACGACGACGAGGAGATAGCGGCTTTCTTGATGAAGATTCTCAACAAGGAAGTCTGCGACGGCAAGGGACTTATATACGGTATGGGACACGCGATATACACAAAGTCGGACCCAAGAGCCGTAATGCTCAAGAAGTACGCCGAGGACCTCGCGATAAAAAAAGGATATGGCGACGATTTCAAGCTGCTTGAGGCTATTGAGCGTCTCACGCCCGACCTCTTTAATTCCTATAAGGGTACAAACAGGGTTATGTGTGCGAACGTTGACCTCTATTCGGGACTCGTCTACAGAATGCTCGGTATTCCCACCGAAATGTATACCCCTCTTTTCGCTATGGCGAGAGTCTCGGGCTGGTGTGCTCATAGACTTGAGGAGTTCCAGACCGCAAAGAAGATTATCCGTCCGGGCTATAAGTGCATAGCCCCCGTTCAGGAATATATTCCGCTGGATAAGAGATAAAAAACAAAAATAAAAAATACGAGGGAAACCTTTTAAAGAAAGGTTTCCCTCGCGCTCTTTTCCAAACCTTTTAAAGCTATGGGGTTAGAGAAAAGCAGTATTGAAAAAAGCCGAAAAATGCGGAATTTTCACAGAAATAATAAAAAATTCGAGTAAAAAAGTCTGATTTTTCAAAATCATGGCAAAAGAATTCGCGACTGCTATTGAAAAAAATCAATATATGTGTTAAAATGGGTTAGTTATGGGATTTTGTTTAGAAACTTATAACCTACTTTATTGTTAAAGATTAGGAGAATCCTTATGAAAAAAGGTCTCAATTGGATATTTGTCGTCGCCGTTATATTGGCGGTTTCATCTTTCCTGTCACTCTTTTGCGTATTCAGCGCAAAGACAGATGTTCCGATTTTGAAAAATCCAAACAAGGGTTATTCAACGCTTGACGGAAAAGGCACATACGATGAGCCTTATCTCATAAAAACAGCAGATGACCTGATGCTTCTTTCGGAGTCGGTAAACAAGGGGCTGACCTACGAGGGACAGTATGTAGCTCAAGCGGCGGATATTGACCTC
>JAFTHJ010000247.1 GCA_017457465.1 Clostridia bacterium
ACATCGCCAACATTGATAGCGGAAACGTCATCAAGGCGGAATTCCTTAAGATGCTTCTTTGCGCTTACACCTGCTTTTGCGAAGTGTCCGAGCTCGGGCTTTGTCATGTGCTTTTCCTTTGCGTCCTGGAAACCAAGCTGCACTGCATCATAACCGTCCGTCTCGACTGTCTTCTTCTGTGCTACATAGCACGGACCTGCTTCGATTATCGTGACCGGAATTACGTTTCCGACCTCGTCGAAAATCTGTGTCATACCGATTTTCTTTCCGAGAATACCTTTTTTCATGTTTCTTTTCCTCCTGTCAAGTATTGGTTGACGCGTTCTGCGCGCCAACATGATTTACAAAGTTGCCGAACTGCTTTCGCAACGGCTGTTATCTTTGTTTGGGTGAGATGAGATGCTTGATTAAAGTTTTACCTCTATCTCAACACCGGCGGGGAGCTCAATGCTCATGAGCGCATCAACAACCTTCTGCGAGGGCTTCATGATATCAATGAGTCTCTTGTGAGTGCGCATTTCGAACTGCTCACGGCTATCCTTGTACTTGTGTACCGCACGGAGGATAGTAACTATCTCCTTGTCGGTGGGAAGCGGGATAGGACCGGAAACTGTTGCGCCGTTTCTCTTTGCTACTTCAACTATCTTCTCTGCTGCCGCATCGATGAGTGTGTGGTCGTAGCTCTTCAGTCTTACTCTGATCTTCTCTTTGACTGCCACTGTTTTTGCCTCCTTTTAAGAATTTTGTCCGCGCGTATATATTAAAGGAAATATTTCCGCGCCGACAGCGTTTTTTGAGGGGGCGCAATTCTTGCCAACACCGTTCCGCGTGTTTCTTTTGTGCTCATTTAAAAACCGGAATTGTACCGCATCAGCATCTGCATACAACCTCCGGGAAAAAATGAACACTCAATCCGCACAGCCTCTGGGTAAAGACCTTGGAAGGCATTTTTAAGGATTGCTGTCGCCCGGTTAAAACGGACATACTCCACGAAAATTCCCCATACTACGCAGTGAGCATAGTTATGGCAACCTCTCGCTTCAACGCATATCAAGCTTTTAGATTATACCATATTGTTATAAGATAATCAAGATTTTTTTAATAGTCAAAAAATAGATTTTTCGAGCTTTAGGGCTCCAAAATATATAAAACTTGCACAAAAACACCGCTTTTTCACTCAAAATCCGCTCTTTTTGAAAAATTTTTTCTCATTCTCCGCTCTCTTTTTTGCCCTTTTTTTCGATTTTTGCAAAAAAATTCGGAATTTTTCACAAAGTTTATCCCCAAACAGCACATATGGGACTGCCGCAAGGCTTACGGCAGTCCCGTATAGAATCATTCAACAAAGTCCTTTTTCTTTACTCTCACTACGAGAGAGAGCAGAGCGCGTCCGTTAAAGGGTATGAGCGGATAGAGATATCTGCGTTTGCCGTTTACCGTTTTATTGGAAATCAGTAGGACAAGTATCAAGACGCATCCAGCCACAAATCCCCAGAATCTGAAGACCGCCGTGAGCAGCAGAAGCATCATTCGCAAAAACTTGAAAGCATATCCCAGCTCATAGCTCCTCTGGGTAAAGTTGGCTATCGCCACGAACGCCATATAAAGAATGACCTCGGGGATAAGCCACCCTATCGTCACCGCGAAATCCCCAAGTATCAATCCGCCGACCACCGAGAGCGAGTTAGCGAGCATATCGGGCGTGTTCGTTGAAGCCAGACGGAGCGCGTCTATGATAAACTCGACCAAAAAGAGCTGAAAGATGATCGGTATCCTCGCGGAGTTTTCGGGGATTATAAAGCTCAACCACTCGGGTATCATCTCGGGATACTGCATAAAGAGATACCACACGGGGGTTATCATAAGCGTCATAAAAAACACAGCAAAGCGGACAAGTCTTATATAGGTTCCCGTGAGGGGCGGAAAATAGAAATCGTTTGTCTCCTGCATAAAGTCAAAGATTGACGAGGGGAGTATCATCACCTCGGGAGAGTTGTCCATTATGATAGCCACACTTCCCTCGAGTATCTGCGCAGAGGCAGAATCAGGACGCTCGGTCATTCGTATCTTTGGAAAGGGATTATACCACCGTGAGCGAATAAGACACTCGGCGAGTGACTGCGCCCCCATAGTCAGCGACTTGGTCTTGATGCTCCGAAGCTTTTTCTCAAGCTCCGCCACATACCTCTCGTCCGCCTTTCCCTTCATATAGCAAAGCACGATATCTGTCTTTGACTCTGTGCCGACAGTTACATACTTCATAGTAAGTGAGCAGTCTCGTATACGGCGGCGGATAAGAGCGGTATTGAATATCAGCGTCTCAACAAATCCGTCGCGTGAGCCGCGCATAACCCTGTCGCCCTGCGGCTCCTCGGCGTCACGCCCGGGGTATGTCCGCGAGTCGATTATTATTCCGTCGCCGCCGAAGCTGCTTCCTATAAGCAGAGTTGCCCCAGAAAGGACCATCTGGAGCATAAGGTCAAGGTTGTCGGTAACGTCGGTCTCAACGTAAGGAACACTCTGCTCCATAAAATCGCGAGCCGTATCGGGAAGCTTTTTGATAGAGAGAAAGTGCATCATCAGCTTCTGCATCACCGTATCCTTCACAAAGCCGTCTATATAATATAATGATAGTTCTCCGTCGCCGACCTTGAGCACCTTTTTTATCACGTCAAAATTATCGCTCACCGAGAGCGCCATATCCAGACACTTTGTATTCTGAAGATAATCCGAAGAAAGTTTGCGCATAATAGCTCCTTAAATATGTTTTGGAGTTATTATGCGCAATTTTTTGAATTTATATACTTAAATGCTTTATATTTCCAGAACCGCCACGCCGTACGGCTCGAGCTTTATGCCGTCGGTAAATTCGGCATCACTTATCATATCGCGGCAGGGCTTCTTTGTCTTTATCTCGACGGGTTCAGGCTCGTAATTAAGCAAAAACGCGTAATTTCCTCTTACGGCAAGTTCAACCGTCTCGGGAATATCAAGCCACTCTCCGATACCCCTCGGAACGCCCATATTCTCGAGCGACAAAAAGACTTCGACAGCCTCCGCACCGAAAACAGCACCGTAATAATAAACTCTTCCCTTGCCTATCCGCTTTAGGGAAGCACCACAACGCCCCGCGTAATAATTGTTCTCGTAAGTACCTATCGCCTCGCCGTCGATTACCTCAAGGATATCATTAAAATGATACGCCGTCATACGATGCTCACCGATGTTGATAGACTGCTTTGCGTCGTAAGCCGAAAGGAAAGTGAAGTCCTCGACCTTTGCCCCGCAAAAATCAGCGGCATATCCGGGAGGCGGCGTCATAAGACAGCGACCCGTGGTATCCTTATAACCCGTACGGCAACCAAAAATCACCGTTCCGCCCTGCTCGGCATAAGAACGCAGAAGCTCCGCCGCCCTCTCGGTGAGTATTGCGGGGTGCAAATATACCACGAGCTTGTATTTTGAAAGCGACTCAAGAGTCGTTCTCTCATTGATATAAATCAGGTCATAAGGAATGTGCTTCTTTTGGCACACCCTGAACCAGGAATCCTGACTCCAGCGGTCAAATCCGCTATGAAAGGTATCCTCTGCCGCGTCCCATTCGTTGTCGCAATCCCAGAGAAGCGCAATCTCGGCAAAGTATTCCTCTCCGCAGACCGCCTGTATCTTTCCGATATCACGGTGCGTTTTCATCACCTCTTCGGCTCTCCTGCCAAATCGGTTGTCGCAATTAAAAATACCGTTCCAGTACATTTCGGTTCCCACCGGGCAGGTGCGCCAACGGAAATAGCTGACATAATCGGCTCCGTGAGCTATTGTCTGCATAGTCCACAGACGCATCTGCCCCGGCTTCGGTGTCGCTTGAGGCGAAAATCCGTTTGTTCCGCCGCCCGCGCCCGATTGCTGCTCCATAATAGCAAATATGGGAGAGATTCCTCTGACTCTCGTCAACTTGTGCGAGGTGTTTCTGTCCCTCATTCCGTTGGTGTTTGCGGGGTTGAGATTCTGCGCGTATCTGAAATTCGGGTAATTATCAAACGAGATAAAGTCAATAATCTCGTCGGTAAGGTACTCGTAATCTATAAAATCAAACAGACCATTCGTGGTTATATACGCGTTTGAATACTTTCTTATAATATCCGCCTGAAGCTTGAAATAGCCGATAACCGTGTCGGAAATAAACTGCTTCTCGATAAGCCCCATATGGGGGTTTCGGCGGTTGTTGTAGGTGTTGCGGAGCAAATGTATCTCCTCCCAATCGGTGTAGGTCTGATTCCAGAATACCGCTCCTACCACCTCGTTAAATCTCTCGAGCGTTCCGAATCTCCGCTTCAGATATTCCCTGAACGCCTTGTGGTCACTCTCGGAATAATAGACGCTGCACTCGCAGTTTATCTCATTATCGAGCTGCCACCCCACGATATTAGGGTAGCGGCTGTAATGCTCGGCTATCTTTTCTGTAATACGCGCACTGAAAAAGCGGAATTTCTCGGAATTGAGATTCGGGTGACGCCTGAATCCGTGGTGAATAAGATTTCCGTTCTTGTCGGCGTTGAGTATCTCTGGATATCTCTCGCTCATCCACGCGGGCGGTGTTGCCGTTGGGGTGCAGAATATAACCTTTATTCCCTCGGCATAAGCAAGGTCCATGAATTTGTCAAAGAACTCAAAGGTAAACTCTCCCTCGACAGGCTCAAATTTGTTCCACGCGAACTCGGCGACACGAACTGTTTCAATGCCCATCTCCTTCATTCTGCGAAGGTCATCAAGCCACATAGAGCACTCCCAATGTTCGGGATAGTAGCAGACTCCAAGGGTTATATGGTCTAATTTGATACTTTTCATAGCGCATCTCCATAATATAATTATATTAATAGCATATCACAGCTAAAAATCCTTGTCAATCAAAACATTTTAATATTTATATAACTATATTAATATTGACATCGCCGACTTGATATGATAACATATACTTGAGGTGACCGAAATGAAAAAAATGTTTCTTCCCATAATAACTGAATTTGACAATGAGCTCCCCTACTATTTCTCGGGGGTCGGCTGCGATTATAGCCAGGAGCACATAAGCCGCCCCAACGGCTACCCCGCATATCAGTGGATACAGTGCCGAAGCGGTCGCGGGGAATTGATTTTGAACGCTACCAAATATACCCTCGAGGTGGGACATGGTATGTTTTTCTTTCCCGACGAGCCGCACGAATATTATTCTCTCGGGGGCGAATGGATAGTGGATTGGATAGTTTTCGCGGGTAAAGACATCGCCTCTTTCTTTAGGAAGCAGTTGCGATTAGACTCCTCATGCGTATCCTTCGTATCCTCTCCCGATATAATTTCAAAAAAACTGAACCGACTTTACGATACGGCGATGTCGTCGGAGCAACCGACCAAAAACCTCGTGTGCTCCTCTATCGTTTACGACATTCTGCTCGAGCTTCTTCGCCTGACCTCTATGACGCAGAGCGCGTCTATTGCCAACCGATTCAAAAAACTAACTCCCGCATTGAGCTATATTGAAAAAAACTACACTCAACAGCTATCCCTTGCGGAACTTGCCAAACTCTCGGGGCTTACCCCCGAATATTTCTCTACGCTTTTCAAAAAAGCGACCTCCCAGACGCCCTTTGAATACATAAGTATGTTAAAGATACGCAAAAGCAAAGAACTTCTCCTTGAGCATCCCAATCTGCAGATAAAGGCGCTGTCGCGTCTTGTCGGCTTTGATGACACAAGCTACTTCTGCCGCACCTTCAAAAAGCTTGAAAAAATGACTCCATCGGAGTTCAGGATGCTGTATAGATAAATTTTACAGCCCAAGTCCGTTTTTAGGACTTGGGCTTTTGTTGTAAAAAGAATCTATTTGTTCTCAAAATCTCCAATAAACAGGCACACCGCTCTTATACTCGGGGTATGCCTCTCCCTCAATAAGCGGGAGAAGGTAGGCGGCACAACACTCGGTTATACCGTTACCGTCCGTGTTTATAAACTCTG
>JAFTHJ010000018.1 GCA_017457465.1 Clostridia bacterium
CAAGCCATTATGGCTTGGTGATTTTTGTTTTTTATGGAATTTTTTGTGTGAGTTTTTCTATCTTTGACTCTATCATCTCTCGTTCACCGCATACGCGGAGTTTGGAAATGCAGTCGCTCACCTCGTCACAAAGATATCGCAAATAACGTTCACACGACACCGTCCCCCCACCTTTCGGGGCATTTTGAGCGATAAACGCCATATCCGCCACAAAAAAATCCGAAGCCGTCAAAAGCTCACGCGCGAACAACAGACCGAAAAGATTTCCAGAGGCAACTCCCAGTGAGACCGCGTCCTCAAATTCTCGCCTCTCCCGTGACAGCTCCTCACGCGCCATACCGAAAATTTCGCGGAATCTGCGGTACTCTCCAACCGAATCGGCGCGAACGGCAATAGCTATTCTGCCGTAAACCGCCGCCCGAAGAACAGACCGCATATGCTCAAGCATCTTCCCCGATTCCGTCACAAGCACCGTTATATACCCATCCTCACACTCCTCGGCAAAGCGGCTGTATATCTCAAAAAGCTCATCCTCCGCTCTCGAAGGCTCTGTGTTCTCCACGACCTTTCCCACAAATCTCTCCGAGCCGCAGTCATAAAGCTCATATACATTCACGCCAAGCGGCTCCGCTCTGTCAGCTATACTCTCCGCACGTGCGGTAAAGTCGTCTATTGCCGCTATAGAGGGTGAAACCAAAATAACATCTCTGTCAGGATAAATAATAGCGTTCTCGCCGCAGACGCACTCGTCGGCAGACTCCTCCGAAACAAAAAGAGTTGTAAAACCAATATCTCTCACCGTCTCCGCCGTCTCGCCTGTCCCATCTCCGACACAAACGAGCGCTGAAAAATCCGCGCGAAACAGCTCAAGCGCACGTCTTGAGTCTATAGGCTCCCGACATAGCGCTATCTCGCTCCCGTTTGCCAACGCACCCGCGCCTACCTCACGCAGCTTTCCTATCGTCGCCCTCTCTCCTATTCCAACTCCCGTAACCGTACGCATACTCACACCGCCAGAATCCATAACCGCACCCCCTTAAACACAGTTATTTTTTCTCTTAAACGGTGGGATTATACGCAACAAAAAGCAAGAAGCACTGACACAGGTGAAAATGTGTCAGTGCTTCTTAAATATAAATTATTACTTTCTTCCCGTAGAACCGAAGCCGCCCTCGCCGCGCACTGTATCGGAAAGCTCCTCGACCTCGTTGAAAACCGCCGTAAGATAAGGAGTGATGACCAGCTGCGCGATTCTCTCGCCGCGCTCAACCGTCTGTGCGCTATTTCCGTGGTTATGAAGCGCCACCATTATCTCTCCTCTGTAGTCACAGTCTACGACTCCAACCTTATTAGCGGGTGCGAGTCCCCTCTTCGAGGCAAGTCCGCTTCTGGCATAGACCAATCCCGCGTATCCCACGGGAAGCTCAATAGCTATTCCCGTATGTATCAGAACGGTCTCTCCCGCCGCTATCTCGACTGTATCCGAGCAGGAATAGAGGTCTGCTCCCGCGGCAAACTCCGAGCCGTATGTCGGAAGTATAGCTCTGTTATCAAGCTTTTTGATATTAACATTTATTCCCATATCTTATCCCTCCGTTGATGCAAATTTATTAAGGGTTATCAGCTTTTCAAGCATTTTATCGAAGAGCATAGTCTCATATATCTGCTCCGACATATTCTCTCTGACATACTCCTCGCCGTAGCCGTAGCTGTTTACAAATTTTTCTACATACTTGTCAAAATTGTTCTGCTTGTCGGCGTCACTCAACGAAATATTTTCCGCCTTTACTACAGCCGCAAACACAAGGTCGTCGCGAGTCAGCTCTCTCGCCTCGGCAATCATATCCTCCTCG
>JAFTHJ010000248.1 GCA_017457465.1 Clostridia bacterium
ACCTTGAATACATCAAGGAGACAAAGGGAATTGAATACAAGTGGATATTCAACAACCATCAGAACAAGCCGACTTTCACCTCTATTATATATAGAAGCGACAAGTACGAGGAGGTAGCGTCGGGCATAGAAAATGTAAGCTACTGGAATAACGCGGATTATAATATGAGACTTTTCGAGTGGGTATATCTTCGCGAAAAGACCAACGCTAATCACAAGTTTATTATGACCAACACCCACTGGGGTTGGGAGGACGAGGAGAAGATAACCGCGTGTGTTGAGCAGAGCATCAACAAGCTTAATTCTCTAAAGACCACCTACACAGGAGTTCCGATATTCCACACGGGAGACTTTAACTCCAACCACCGCGAGGGAAGTGATTACATAGAAAAGTATCTGCCGCGCACGGGATTTTCGGACGCTATGCTCACGGCGCTTGAAAAGGGCGTGAGAAAGAATGAGCTTGGCGGATGCGGAAAAGTAAGCTCGTCCAGAGCATCGAATGGCTCATACATCGACCACATTTCCTATTACGGCACGAATGCCGATGTTCTCTACTACGAAACTCTTGCGGGAAAGAACATCTTCCTTACCGACCACCTTCCCCATATAGCGGATTTCAATATTTGGTAAGAAGACAAAGTTGATATAAATTTACGAAGGAGGATTTTATAAATGAAATCACGCGTATTTAAACTAATTTCATTGACACTTGTGCTGCTCATGTGTCTGGGCTCGTTTGTTGCCTGTGCAGGTGATGAGCAGCAGGATGACGGTGCCGCGGAAAGCACGAGCGACGATGCGGTATCGACGACAGAAAATCCCTATGACGAGAACGGATATCTCAAGGACGATCTTCCCGAAACGGCTGACTACGGCGGCAAGGAAATGACGATATTTCTATGGGACGATCAGAAGGAGTGGGAGTTCGTAAATACCGACAACCCCACATCGCTTGTCGATCAGGCGCTCTACAACAGACAGAAAAATGTTGAGTCACGCTTCAACATAAAAATCAATATTATAACACAGAAGGGCTCGTGGGACGACAGAAACACATTTATTCAGACACTCGCTAACAGCATAAGCGTTGGCGACAAGGCGTTTGACGCTGTCGGACAGTATACACCCGCGGTTGGAGTCGGAGTATCGCAGGGACTTTATCAGGACCTGTGTAAGATTGAGAACATCAACACCGAGAAGCCATGGTGGCCCACCCACGCGGTTTCCTCGGCTACCGTTGGCGGAAAGGTATTCTCTCTCACGGGAGATATCTCGGCAACACTTATCAGAAATGTTCAGTGTATGTTCGTCAATACCGATATGTATGAAACATATAACATTTCGCAGTACGCGGGCGGAAGGGATATCTACGATGTCGTAAGAGATTACGATTGGACACTTGCTAACATGAAAACTATCGCTCTCGGACACCTCGGTTCCAACGAAGGACTTGCCGATGCGGATAAAAAGTATGGCTTTGCGGTACTAAACCATGTAACGGCAGATGGATTCCTTTATTCGGGCGGCTACAAGATGATAGAGGATAAGAACGGCAAGATATCGCTTTCCGATGATCTTGAAACGCTTTCCTTCTCTGACTGGTTTGACGATGTGCACAAGCTGTACGACGGAATAACTGACGATATATACTCTCAAGATAGCGGCGGATACAAGCTTTTTGAGACCGAAAAAGCCCTTTTCTATACGGGTAATGTATCCGACTCTCAAACACTTGCTCAAAAGGGAGTGCAGTTCACTATTCTGCCTATGCCTATGAGAAATAAGGACCAGGGCGCGTATTACAGCTGTGCGTCAATGTGGGTAACGATGTACTCCGTACCCGTGGATGTCAAGGACCCCGCAATGTCGGGACTTCTTATCGAGGCACTCGCCTCCGAGTCATACAGAACCGTGACCGAGGAGATATATTACAACCTGTTCCAGACGAGATACAACTCGGGCGGTAACGAGGATTCGGCAGAGATGTTCGATATAGTTGCGGATTCGGTAGTATTTGATACAAGCCGTATCTTCGCGGATGCGCTGAAGTGCTTCGCGGAGTTCCGTAACGCTATAGTAAATCCCGAGGCAAGCTGGTCTTCCACCTATACGAACGCAAAAACATGGAGGCAGAATATAACCAGCCTTATCGCCAAGATTGGTTGATAAATCCCATCTCTCTGCTGTGGAGCAGGGGATAAAATAAGGATAAACTGAAATGAAAATATTACACGATATACACACGCACAATGTTTTTTCAAACTGTTGCTTTGATCCAAGCGCGACTACCGAGGCATTCGTCAAAAAGGAAGAAGCGCTTGGAATGAAGCTGTTCGGACTGTCAAATCATATCTGGGATGAGCGTGTTAGCGGAGGCAGCTATTGGTACAAGCACCAGACCATAAGAAAAGCAAAGGAAGCCAAACGTGCGCTGCATAGCTCCAATCCCGAGATGAAGCTCCTCTTTGGAATAGAGAGCGAGTACTACGGATATAAGGATATTCTCGGATTATCGGTAGAGGGGGCGGCGGAATTTGATTACGCTCTCGTGCCGTTCTCGCACCTACATATGAGGAACGAGGTCATGAGCGACTTTCCCGAAATAATGGAGGTTCGCGCGAGAATAAGAAGTGAGCTTGGGGAAAAATTTCCGTATATTCCAGAGACTCAATTGAATATGATGGCTGATTCTCTGAAGGAAGCAGATATTCTGAAGATATATCCCGAGCTTCAGATAGATGTAAAGAGCCATATGCAAAAGAGTATTGTTGAAAACTTCTTTAAGCTTCTGAACAATGCGGAATTTGAAAGGCTATCAAAAGCCGTACCCACCGTTATCGCGCATTCATTTGCCTTTTGCGGACTTTCGGGAAAGCTGAAGAACGGTTATCTTGCCGATCTTCCTATGGATAAAATTGCCGAGGGTTACAGAAAAGCCGCGGCAATGGGAGTTGCTATCGAGATAAATATGTGTGAGGTAAAGGGAGTTAACATTGACCTTGCTAACAACCATCTTCTCGATATTTATAAGATAGCGAAGGCAGAGGGCTGTAAGTTCACATTTGGTACAGATTCGCACACAGTCAAGGGGCTTGAAGAAATAAAGCTCGGAGACGAGGTGGCGAAGTTTATGGAGCTTACGCCAAACGACATCGCAGAATTTGTAAGATACGGTGTTGAAGAATAAAGATCCGATTTATATATCGGATGTAAAGGACGGTGATCGCACTTATCGCTAGTCCACCCCTCGGGGTGAAAATGCAGGTGACCGAGCAGGTGAGACAGATATCCTTTCGGTACTTGCAAAAAACGCAGAAACCCAATATAAAAAATTAATTATAAAGGAGACTATCATGAAAAAGAAAATCTTATCTGTTTTTCTGACGGTAGCTATGATACTTTCAATGGCTACTGTGTTTGCGGGAACTGTCTCCGCAAACGATGCCGATCTCGTAATCAACAATTACGGTGAATTGGAAGACTTTATTGACAGCTTGGCAACCGAGAGTTATTCGGGCAAAACTGTTTTGCTGAATGCGGACATAACCGTTAATGACACTTGGATTGCAAACGACGGTACAGCTAATGCGGTTGTAGCGCCTACGGGTGATAATGCCAAGATTTTGGATACCACCGTAGCAACTACCGCGTTTGCGGGAACCTTTGACGGTGGCAACCACACCATCAGCGGTCTTTATATGACACATATGGCATTTTTGCCGAATGTAAACGGAGCAACTATTAAGAATCTAACCTTTGATAACTGCGCTGCTGTTCCGATGGCAGACTCAAGTAGTAAAGTTTGTGCAGGAATTGTAGTTGGACGACTCACAGGTGGCTCTCTTGCACTCGACGGTGTTGTGGTGAAAAACTCTAAAATCGTGAATGGAACCACAGCGTGTTATGTGGGTTCGCTTGTGGGACGCACCGAAACAACCACGGGCACAATCAGCGTTAACAATTGTAAGAGCATTGCGTGCAACCTGTATTCGGGAGCAAGCACTTCCTTGGTTGGCGGTATTATTGGATGCTTGAATGGCGCGAGCGGTGTTATCAATATCACTAATTGCTCCAGCGATACCGATATCGTTGCTTCGGGAAGCGCAAACGCAGGATATAAGTGCGGCGGTATAGTCGGTTCCAGCGGAGGATTGATTTCTATTCAAAATTGTGTAAATACAGGAGATATTCAATCTCAAGCATTTGCGGCAGGAATGGTTGGAGATG
>JAFTHJ010000249.1 GCA_017457465.1 Clostridia bacterium
AAGAAAGGGAAAAAGATGAAAAAGACATTGACACTTATTTTGAGCGCGTTAATGATTCTTTCCTGCTTTGTTGCAGTACCCGTTGGCGCGGCAGAGGCAAAGGCATCGGCGGAGTACACCTCTACCGGCGATAACGTGCTCTACGAGACAAACTTTATAAACAAATATCAGACGGCTGACCTCGGAGTAACTCCGATAGATCACCGCTGGACGGCAAATACCACCCCTTGGTATAATAAGCAGATAAACGCTCTCTCGGAGGACGGACTTATCGCGGCGGCGACATTTGCCCATATCTCGGGATTTACCATCAATACCGATGATTTCATAAATCTCGCCAATTATTCCGATTATACCATAGAGATTGATATGCAGGCGGATATCATTACGCCCAATACAAATGGAACTTATAATTCCTATATCTATTACGGCTGGGGAACAGATCCCACATCTGAACAGGGAATGACATTCTCGAACTATTTCAACAATTTCCGTATACCCAGCACAACCCGATTCCATCTGAACAATTGTTCCTATTCACCCGATAACAGAAGCGCTCTTTATTCGCAGATGAAGACCAACAATGTAAACGGTGTTGATTCAACTTTTGCGTTCAAGGTTACAAGCAATTATTGCAGTCAGGTAACCGTTACTAGCGGAACCGCAACACAGGTCTTTACCACGACTACGGGGAAATCCTTCCATAACACAACGAGCGGACAGTTTTCCATATTCCTTCAGACGGGAGATGTATACGCCCATCCTTATATGAAGATTTCCGCTATAAGAGTTCTCAATTCCTCGGGAAGCGTTATCAAGTCGGTGGACTTCAAAGCGCTCTACCGCGCAACCGACCTCGGAGCTACACCGATAGACTGTCAGTGGTCGGCGGGCTCCGACTGGGCAAACGAGCAGTTCAACCTCAATACACCCGACGGATTCGTTGCGGCATCCGCATACCGTCATATTTCGGGAATTTCTCTGCTTAACAGCGACTTTGACCTCACAAAGCGTCAGGATTATACCATAACGGTTGATATGCAGGCGGATATGGTTATCCCCACGACAGCGGATGATATCGCGAGAAACACCGAATTCCTTTACTTCGGATTCAACGCGCCTACCTCTCCCGATTCCTATGTAAATGGCGGAAAGGATATCGTTTCCAATCCCCTCGGCTGGTCTAACTTCAAGGTAATAAAAAATAGCGGAGGCAACTACGAGCTTCAGATAAACAACTTCTCGGTAACGAGCGGAAATATCGCGTCGCTTTATTCCGAGCTGGTCAGAAATAGCCAGAATGGCGTATACTCAACCTTTGAGTTCCGAGTCATAGACGGAAATCTCAAGGAGGTAGTAGTAGATACAGGCACTTATCGAGTTTTTTATACCGCTACCAAGGACATATCCGCAACGGCAGGAAACTTCGGTATTGCGGGAAAGACCTCTAACAGTGGTAAAAAATGGGGTAACCCCACTATGACGGTAAAATCCATCAAGGTGCTTGATAACAACATCAAGATGGTAGGACATCAGAGAAGCCTTGCGAACGGCTCTACCTACGGACTCCGTTTCGTTTCTGTCGTTGACGATATCAGCCAGTATAACGCTATGGGATACGATGTAAAGGCGGTTATTGGCGGAAGCACGACCAAGAGCTTCACGAACGCTACCAAGTATGTTTATAACACGATAAAGGGTTATACCAACGAGTCCGCAAAGAATTACGCACCCTCTGACTTCAACGGAAATTATTTCTACTGTGACACACTTTTCAATATTCCCTCGGGAACCGATATTGAATTTACCGTAACACCCTTCGCTATTAATACGAGCGGAGTCAAGATAACCTTTGACTCATATACCTTTGAGGCGGAGAGAACTATTAAAGTAGCTACTTATAATATCGGAAACGGCCACCTGACGGGAGGAAACTCCGCAAATAACCAGACCACAGGAGCTGATCCGTACGACTTCAGCTATATTGCGGCGGATATTGCGGCATCGGGCGCAGAGATAGTCGGTCTGCAGGAGGTAGATAAGAATACCACGAGAAACGGCAGACAGGATACCGCTAAACTTATCGCCGACGAGCTTGGTTATTATTACGCCTTTGCGGCGGCAGAGAACAATATGTTTGACGGTGAATACGGAAACGCGATAATATCGAAATATCCTATCGTTTCAACCGAGAAAATATCGCTTCCCAGAGCTTCGGAAGATATTGAATACAGATGCGCGCTTCACGCGGTCGTTAATGTGGACGGAACATATCTCGATGTGTTCGTAACTCACTGTGAGCAGGATAGCTTGACATCGCAGCTCACAGAGCTTAACAAATACACGAAGAAATGTGAGGAATTCGTAGTCCTCGGAGACTTCAACAGCCACCAGTGGGACGAAAATGGCAGTGTTTTTGACGCAATCGAAAACTCCGATACCGTCAACGGACTCGGACGCTTTGTCGGCACGACAATACCCGATGGCAATGGCTTTGATAATATCATCGTTTCCAACAGCATCAAGTTTACAAAGGGAACTACCTATGACGGTGGCAACTCCGACCATAAGATGTTCCTCTCCGATCTTTCGATAAATTATTAATTCAGGCAAAGGAGAATATAGAGATGAAAAAGATTAAATATATCACCCCCGAGCTTGAAAAGATAGATTTGCTTACCGAGGACGTCATCCTCGCTTCTATGGAGGTTTCCACCGAAGCTTACGATGACTCGGATGTAAGCAACGAAAGCGGAATGTTCTGGGGCTGATTTGAATAACAAAATGGGCTGTAGCGTTTTATGCTACAGCCCGATTTTTTAGCTTTCCAACTGTTTGCCGAGAAATCCCGCGGCAGTGAGAACGAGCTTTGACTCGATATCCCCGCCTATAGCTTCCTTTGATTTCTCACTCTCATTATCACAAACAGAGGCAACGCACCCGATAACGTCCCCCTCGCTTATTATCGGCATAGCGCAGCTCACAAAATGGCTTCCGCCGTCGGCGATTACGGGGAGCTTGTCGGCTCCGCTTCGCCATACATAAATTCCTCGGTTCTCTATGATATTTTCCACCGCATCAGAGAGCTGCTTGTCGGTGTATTCCTTTTTTGAAACACCTGCACAAGCGATGACAGAGTCTCTGTCACTTATTATTACAGACATATTGCAAGTCTTGTAAAGTGTCTCGGCATATTGCGCCGCAAAGGATGCGAGTTCTCCTATCGGGGAATATTTTTTGAATATTACCTCACCCTCGCGGTCTGTATATATCTCGAGCGGGTCGCCCTCGCGGATGCGCATTGTTCTTCTTATCTCTTTTGGAATGACAACTCTCCCGAGGTCATCTATTCTTCTTACAATTCCAGTGGCTTTCATATATAAAAATCTCCTTTAAATATCAGTTCTTGCCTTGTTAGTGTTTGTAAATTACGGAGAATTATTCACGCGGATGAAGAAATTATAGCTTTGGATTTTGATACGTTACCACATATTTGTTTTTTGTGGGTTAATTAATTGACATTTTTTGAATAAAGTGATATAATCATAAAAAATTATTTTTTGGGAGAGAGAGATGACCTTTGAAGAACGCAAGGCACAGGTGAGGTATTACCTCGGAAGAACTGTCAGAATAGAGATAGACCGACCTATCGGCGCACCGCATCCGAAGCACCCCGAGATAATCTATCCGATAAATTACGGTTATATCCCCGAGGTTTTCGGAGGGGACGGCGAGGAGCTTGATGTATATGTGCTTGGACTTGATGAGCCTGTTGCGGAGTGTACCGTCAGGGTAATCGCCATAGTACACAGGAGCGACGATGTTGAGGATAAGCTCGTGGCGACAGCCCGTGAGAGAAGCTATTCCAAAGAGGAGATAGAGCGGGCGGTATATTTTCAGGAGCAATTTCACGAAAGTGAGATAGAAATATTGAAATAAAAAGCTTTTTGGATACTTTTTGTATTGGTATTTTACCGAAAACTATTGCAAAACGCTACAGAAGTGTGATATAATTATTAATATGTTATTTTAACTGTTACGGAGGTTCAGTTATGTCAAATTATAAAATAGAAACTAAATGTATTCAGTCGGGCTATAAACCCGCAAACGGTGAGCCGCGTGTGCTCCCAATATGCCAGAGCACAACCTATAAGTACGACAGTGCCGACCACCTCGGCGACCTGTTCGACCTCAAGGCGCCGGGACATATGTATTCGCGTATCTCCAACCCCACGGTTGATGCGGTAGAGAAGAAGATAGCCGACCTCGAGGGCGGCACAGGTGCTGTCCTTACATCGTCAGGTCAGGCGGCAAACCTACTCGCGATACTCAATATCACATCCGCGGGACAGAATATCGTAAGTATGTCCTCGATATACGGCGGAACAATCAACCTTTTTGCTGTTACGCTCAAGCGTCTCGGTATCGAGGTCAGATTCGCCACGCCCGAAATGAGCGATGATGAGGTTTCGGCTCTCTTTGACGAGAACACAAGACTTTTCTTCGGCGAGACAATCGCAAACCCCGCGCTCGTTGTATTTGATTTTGAAAGATATGCCGCTATTGCTCACGCTCACGGCGTACCGCTCTTTGTAGATAACACATTCGCAACGCCTTTCCTCTGCCGTCCCTTTGAACACGGCGCGGATATCGTTATCCACTCGACCACGAAGTATATGGACGGTCACGCGCAGGTAGTCGGCGGCGTTATAGTTGACGGCGGTAAATTCGACTGGACGGCAGGGAACAAGTATCCCGAGCTGACCACGCCCGACGAGTCCTATCACGGCGTAGTTTATACCGATACATTCGGCGTTGACCACGCTTTCTATACAAAGACCAGAGTTCAGCTCGTCCGTGACTTTGGCGTGGCTCTTACTCCTATGTCGGCATACCTGCTCAACATCGGACTTGAAACACTTCCTCTCCGTATGGAGAGACATTGCTCGAACGCCCAGAAGGTTGCCGAGTTCCTCTCGCAGAACGATATGGTAACTTGGGTAAGCTATCCCAAGCTTAAGGGCGACACGCAGTACGCACTTGCCGAGAAATATCTGCCCGACGGCGCTTGCGGAGTCGTTTCGTTTGGCGTAAAGGGCGGACGTGCGGCTGCGGTCAAGTTTATGGATTCGCTTAAACTCGCGGCGATAGTCGTTCACGTTGCAGACGCGAGAACAAGCGTTCTTCACCCCGCGAGTACAACCCACCGTCAGCTGACAGACGAGCAGCTTATCGATGCGGGTATCTCCGCGGACCTTGTCAGACTCTCGGTTGGAATCGAGAATGTCGAGGATATAATAGCAGACCTTTCACAGGCACTTGAGGCGGCAAAGGGCTGAAAAATTTGAGTTTTACAGAGGTGTATTATGCCGATAAAGATACCAAATCTGCTTCCCGCGACAAATGTTCTTCTTAACGAGAACATCTTCGTAATCTCGGAAACGAGAGCGATAACGCAGGATATTCGTCCGCTTAAGATTCTGATGCTTAATCTTATGCCGAAAAAAATAGAAACAGAAACGCAGATAGCAAGGCTTATCGGCAACACACCGCTTCAGGTTGAGCTTGAGCTTTTGCAGACTGCGACACACAAATCCAAGCATACATCTGCCGAGCATATGCTCGCCTTCTATAAGACCTTCGACGAGGTTCGTCATAATAAATACGACGGACTTATCATAACGGGCGCGCCCGTTGAGCATATGGAGTTTGAGGAGGTCGAATACTGGGAGGAGCTTTGCGAGATAATGGAGTGGAGCAAGACACATGTCACGAGTACATTCCATATCTGCTGGGGCGCTCAAGCGGGACTTTACTACCATTACGGAATAAAGAAATATCCGCTTGAAAAGAAGCTTTTCGGAGTTTTTGAGCATCATCTCGACCATAAACACGCCATTCTTTTCCGTGGCTTTGACGATAGCTTCGTCGTTCCTCATTCAAGACATACCACCTGTCGCAGAGAGGATATTGAGGCGGTTCCCGAGCTTAAGATACTTTCAAGCTCCGAGGAGGCGGGAATTTTCGTCGTGGCTACAGACAAGGGCAGACAGATATTCGTTACAGGGCATTCGGAGTATGATGCCAATACCCTCAAAAACGAGTATTTAAGAGATAAGAGCGCGGGACTTCCGATAGATGTTCCGAAAAATTATTTCCCGAACGACGACGATACGAAAGAACCCGTTGTGCGTTGGAGAAGCTGCGCAAACCTGCTTTATTCCAACTGGCTCAACTACTTCGTATATCAGACAACTCCGTATAATATCGAGGAAATAGAATAAAAAATCAACCGCCGCAGAGATATCTCTGCGGCGGTTTGCGCTTTTCTTATTTCTCACTCATATATTTTTTAATAGCTTCGAATGTATCGTCGCTGATATGATGCTCTATTTTACAGGCATCGTCGGCGGCGATATCTTCTTTTACGCCAAGACTTACCAGAAAAGAGGTGAGGATAGTGTGGCGCTCGTATATTTTTTTTGCTCTCGCGAGTCCCTCATCTGTCAAAACGAGAAAACCGTTCTTGTCCACTTCAAGAAGTCCCGCGTCGCGGAGAAGCCCCATAGCACGGCTTACACTCGGCTTTGAAAATCCCATATGCTCACTCACATCAATGGCTCTCACCGATGTTTTTTGCTTTGAGAGAAGATAGATAGTTTCGAGATACATCTCTCCCGATTCCTGAATATGCAAACAACACACCTCCTTTGGTAGTCATTATATAAATTATATCATAAAATTTCTTGAAATACAACAACAAATTTATTTTTTATCCCAAGTTTATAAAAATCAGTAAAAAATTTTTTTGAGGTGTCTGTATCCGACATTTTTCTCCCGCCCTCGGTGGTAAAATTAGACAAGCAAGATATTGCCGTAAGTCACGGCGAAGGAGGTTTAAATGATAAAAAAGCATTGTAGGTATGAAACGCAAATCGAGGACGGAGTTCTCACGGTGACTCTGTGCGGGGAGATAGACCACCATAGCGCGGTGAGCGTGAGGACAGAGATAGACGCCCTCATTTATGAGGTGAGACCGCAGAAGACGGTTCTTGACCTGTCTGAAATTGATTTTATGGATAGCTCGGGGCTCGGACTTATTATGGGCAGATACGCGCTTATGCAGAGAATAGACGGTGAGCTTACCCTGAAAAATCCCAACGAGAGAATAGTGAAGATATTCGAACTTGCGGGGCTTGGAAGAATAATCAGAATTGAAGATGAAGAATATCAGAATGCGGAAAAGGAGAGTAAAAAATGAAAAACGCCGAAAATAAAAGAAGAAAGATTCCCACGGGAAATCTCAATGAGCTGAAAATAAAAATGCCCTCGCTCTCGGTCAATGAGGGACTTGCGCGGTCGGTAGTAGCGGCGTTCTGTGCCCAGCTTGACCCAAGCGCTACCGAGATAGCCGATATCAAATGCGCGGTCTCCGAGGCGGTTACCAACTGCATCGTACACGCGTATAAGGATACCATCGGCACGATTTACATAAACATCAGACTTTGTGAACAAAGAGTCGTAAGAGTGGAGATTAAGGATAAGGGGTGCGGAATCGAGGATGTAAAAACGGCTCGCCAGCCGCTC
>JAFTHJ010000250.1 GCA_017457465.1 Clostridia bacterium
GGAGGATACACAAATGCAAACAATTAAAACGACCGAGCTTGTCAAGCGGTATAAAAATATAACTGCCGTAGATAAGCTTAATTTAGAAATACGTGGAGGCGAATTGTTTTCTCTGCTTGGCGTAAACGGTGCGGGAAAAACTACGACGATCAAAATGCTTTCTTGTCTAACAATGCCAACAGACTGTGATGCCTTTGTGGGCGGTTACAGCGTTACAAAGGAATCGGAACAGGTAAAACGGCTGATCGGTGTTTCTCCGCAAGAAACCGCCATTGCGCCAGGGCTTTCTGTAAAAGAAAATTTAGAGTTGATTTGTGGCATTCACAGATTCGCAAAAGAAAAGACCTCTGCGAAAATAGCAGAGCTGTCGGAACAATTTTCTTTGGAAGATGTTCTGAACAGAAAGGCAGGAAAACTATCGGGAGGATGGCAGCGCCGTGTCAGTATAGCAATGGCGCTGATCAGCGATCCTAAAATTCTATTTTTAGACGAACCTACACTTGGACTTGATGTTATAGCACGGCACGAGCTTTGGGAAACCATTCGTTCTATGAAAGGCAAAATTACGATCGTCTTAACTACGCACTATATGGAAGAAGCTGAGTCGCTTTCCGACCGCATCGGTATTATGAAGAACGGCAAACTCCTTGCACAAGGAACGGTAGCGGAGCTTAATGTAAAAGCGAATACAAACGACTTTGAATCGGCATTCGTTTCCATAGTAAAGGAGGGCGTTGTATGAAAATGATGACTTTTGCGAAAAGGTGTGCGAAAGAGATTTTGCGCGATCCTATCAATCTCGGCTTCGGCTTGGGATTCCCGTTGGTGTTACTATTGCTTCTCAGTGCTTTGCAGTCAAATATTCCCGTGAGCTTGTTTGAAATCGACACGTTGACTCCCGGTATTACTGTGTTTGGACTGTCATTTATGACGTTGTTTTCTGCAACTTTGGTTGCCAAAGACCGAGAAAGCTCGTTTTTACAAAGACTATACACAACGCCTCTCACGGGATTTGATTTTATTATTGGATATATGCTTCCGCTTCTCCCTATTGCACTCGGACAGACCTTCATTTGCTACCTTGTTGCAATTCCCTTGGGGCTTACGCTCCGCGTGAATATTGTTTATGCGATTATCGGTATGATACCTATGGCTGTCTTCAATATTGCTCTTGGTCTTTTGTGCGGTAGTGTATTTGGAGTTAAGCAGGTCGGCGGTATCTGCGGAGCATTACTTACCAATCTCTCTGCATGGCTTTCGGGTGTGTGGTTCGATTTGAAGCTTGTGGGTGGAGGCTTTGAGAAAATAGCAAATGCGCTTCCGTTCGTTCACGCAGCGGAAATGGAAAAATCGTTATTCAGCGGGGATTTTGGACTTGCAGCAACACATATTCTGCCTATTGTTCTGTATAGCGTAGCAATAACGGTGATTGCCGTGTTCTGTTTCCTCAGACAAATGAAAAAACAGTAAGGATATTGAAAATGAAATACAAACTCATTATTGATAAAGATGCTGAAGAAGAAATAATAGCAATCGTCCATGCGCCTTCTTCTCTGACACAAGAGATAGAAAATCTTGTGCATAGCTCTTCGGGAGCAGAGTACATTATGGGACACCGTGAAGAAGAAATGCGAAAGCTCTCCTTTGGAGAAATAGAGTGCATTACTGTCATGGATAGAAAGGTAATTGCCATTGATACGAAAGGCAACCGCTATTCGCTTAAAGACAGACTTCGAGAATTAGAGGTTGTTTTGCCTTCTTACTTTATCCGCATTAACAAGTCAACTCTTGCCAATGAACACCGAATTCAGAGATTTGACGCAGTATTCAGCGGTGGTATCGATGCCGTATTTCAATGTGGCTATCGAGAATATGTTTCAAGGCGTTGCTTTGCGGAAATCAGAAGGAGGTATGAAGGAATATGAAAAAGTTTGTTTTGGAGTTTTTGCGCCGTGGATTCATTGCCGCGGGGGTCGGTCCGATTGTTTTAGCAATAGTATATCTGATTTTACAGCATTCTGCCGACATAAACACTTTAACCGTTTACGAGGTCTGCATCGGTATATTCTCACTCACCACGCTTGCCTTTATTGCAGGTGGTATGAATGCGATCTATCAGATTGAGCGTTTGCCGCTAATGCCGGCGATTTTAATTCACGGCGGTGTTTTGTATATCGCTTACCTTGGAACTTATCTGATTAACGATTGGCTTGACTTCGGCATAATACCGATTATAGTATTCACGGCGGTTTTTGTTGTGGGCTATATCGTGATTTGGGCGATTATATATTCAATTATCAAAACAAACACAGCAAAGCTCAATGAAATGCTGAAGAAGAAACAACTAAATCCATAATCTGTTTTTAAGGTTTTAGGTTCGAAATTGTTGGGGCAACTCAAACAAGAATTATCCGAAACTGACGCCTGTAGACAACGGTTTCGGATTTCTTGTTTATATATGCAATTGATGTAAATCACGGGATTTTTACAGGTTCCGTGTTTTTTAATGCCTGTTTTATGGAAATAAGCGTTTTGAAGAAAGATTAAATGTGTTCTAATTAACCCAAAAATATTTAAATTGAAAAATTTTTAAAATAAATTTATATTTTTCTATTGACTAACGTATTACAATTGTGATACAATAGAGATGTAGATTATATTGGGAGGGGAATTTATGCAGGAAAAAAAGCTTGTTATATCCTCAAAAAAATTTCGCGGGGACTCGTCTGTGGTCTCGGTAAGGTTGCCGAATGACCTGACACGGCGGCTTGACGAGGTTGCCAATAAAACGGGACGGACGAGAAACGAGATAATTCAGACCTGTCTTGAATTTGCGCTTGAAAACCTGGAAATAAACGATTGAGGAGAAAATAATGACATTATTTAAGTGTAAAATATGTGGCGGAGCGCTTGAGGTCGGAGAGAAAGAAAGCGTTGCGACCTGCGACTATTGCGGGACGAGACAGACTCTGCCCAGACTTGACGGAGACAAAAAAGCCAATCTTTACGACAGAGCGAATCATTTCCGCCGTAACAACGATTTCGACAAGGCGATGTCCATCTATGAGCAGATACTCAACGAGGACACAACAGACGCCGAAAGCTATTGGTCGATAGTCCTCTGCCGATACGGAATAGAGTATGTTGAGGACCCCGTGAGCCGCAAGAGAGTGCCGACGGTGAACCGTGCGCAGTACACCTCGGTTTTTGACGACGAGGATTACAAATCCGCGCTCGAGTATGCCGACAGCTACCAGCGCGAGATATACGAGGCGGAAGCGGAGGCAATCAACGAGATACAAAAGGGAATACTCGCGATATCGCAGAAGGAAGAGCCGTTTGATGTTTTCATATGCTACAAGGAAACCGACATAAACGGCAGAAGAACACAGGACAGTGTTCTGGCGCAGGAGCTTTATTACGGCTTGAAGAATGAGGGATTTAAGGTATTCTTCTCCCGCATAACGCTTGAGGATAAGCTCGGAACCGAATACGAGCCGTACATATTCGCCGCGCTCAATTCGTCGAAGGTGATGGTGGCGCTTGGAACGAAGGTAGAGCATTTTAATTCTGTATGGGTTAAGAACGAGTGGTCAAGATATCTCGCTCTCATTCGCAACGGAGCGAAGAAAACGCTGATTCCCGCGTATCGCGACATAGACCCATACGACCTGCCCGAGGAGTTTTCTCACCTACAGGCGCAGGATATGTCCAAGCTCGGATTTATGCAGGACCTGATTCGCGGAATCAAGAAGATAGTTTCGGCGAGTGAGCCGAGTCCGACGGTGGTCAAGGAAACCGTCGTATCGGTATCGGATACGAGAGTCTCGCCCTTGCTTGAACGCGCGTCTATGTTTCTGGAGGACGAGGACTGGGCAAACGCGAACAGATATTATGAAAAGGTGCTTGACCTTGACCCGAAGAATGCTTATGCTTACGTAGGCAATCTTATGGCAACGCTTCACGTTAAAAAGCAGGAGCAGCTTAAGGATTGCGAACAGCCCTTTGACGGTAATAATTATTATCAAAAGGCTATTCGTTTTGCCGATGATGAGCTCAAGGCAACGCTTGAGGGATACATAGAGCATATCAACACGCGCGTCGAAAATGAACGGATAGAGGGCATCTACGATATGGCGACCGCCGCTATGCAAAATGCGCACAGTGAGCAAGAATATAAGGATGCCGCGTATATTTTCAAACGTATTCACCCTTACAAGGATTCGGAGGAGCTTACTGAAAAGTGCTTTGAACTTGCCGAAGAAGCCAGAAAAGATAGGATTTTGCTGGACGCAAAGACGAAAATGGCAGTAAGAAACATTTCTTCGCTTGAGAAAACGATTGAAATATTTAAGGAAATCAGCGGTTTTAAGGATGCTGACGAGCAGATAGTTGAATGTCAGAAAATCATTGAAGACATAAAAGCAGAGGAGGAAGCCGAGAGATTAGAGCAGGAGCGTCAAGCCGAACTTGCCCGAATCAGAGCCAAGCGAAATAAGAAAATTATTGCCGCCCTGACATCATTTGTTTGCGTTGCTATTGCTTTTGTTCTCGTTTTTAATTTCATTATCGTTCCCAACGACAAATATTATGACGCGATACGCTTGATGGAAAACGGAAAGTGGAACGATGCGAGAAATATATTCGCGAAGCTTGACGGATACAGGGATAGCGAAGAAAAAATAAAGGAGTGCGACGAGGGGCTTCTGAATGAAGAATACGAAAGCGCGAAAGCGTTGATAGAAGAAGGAAGATTCATTGAAGCATATCTTGCGTTTATTTCCCTTGGGGAATATAAGGACAGTGCCGAAATAGCCGAATCCATTCGCTTTCAATATTATATTGAGGCGATAAAAAACAAAACCGTAAGCGTGGGAGACTACATTTATCTTGGTTCGTATGAGCAAGATAATGATACCTCTAACGGAGCCGAGGATATAGAATGGCTTGTGCTTGAGGTAAAGGATGGCAGGGCGCTTCTTGTCAGCAAATATGCTATTGAGTGCAAATCGTATCATTCGACTCCTGTCGCTGTCGATGTTACTTGGGAAAGCTGCTCACTGCGAACATGGCTGAACAACGATTTCTTCAGCTCGAGCTTTTCCGATGAAGAAAAAGAGATAATCGCAACGGCTACGGTACCTTCGGATATAAACAATACCTACTTCACGGACGGTGGAAATTATACGCTGGATAAGGTCTTCCTGTTGAGTATGACCGAAGCAAGAAATTATTTCTATGACGATGCCGCAAGAAAATGCCAAGCCACTCCTTATGTTTGCGCAAACGGGGCAAGTCTTTCTCGCAAGGATTCCTACTGTTATTGGTGGCTGCGTACCCCCGGACATAGTCAGCATAATGCGACCTACATCGACGATTATGGCAAAACAAATATGTCGGGTGACGCTGTGAACAGCAAGGTTTATGCGGTACGTCCCGCCTTGTGGGTAGAGCTGAATTCCGAAGCTTGATTTTTACGTAACGCGATTAACAAGATTATAATTCATTATAAAAGGAGACAGAAAATGTCAAAGATAGCAGATATTATAAAGTACGAGGGTGACAACAGCACATTTATCTGGAAGCACCCCTGCGAGGATTTCAACTCGCTCACACAGCTTATAGTTCACGAGTCACAGGAAGCGATATTCTTTATGAACGGTCAGGCGCTTGACCTGTTCGGCGCGGGAAGATATACGCTTGAAGCCCAGAATATTCCGCTTATCGGAAAGGCGCTCAATCGCGCGACAGGAGACAAGAGTCCCTTCCACTGCGAGGTGTATTTCATCAACAAGACAGAGCAGATGTCTATCAAGTGGGGAACCGATTCCAAGGTACAGTACATCGAGCCGACCTACGGCTTCCCGCTCTCTATAGGCGCTTCGGGAGAGATGTCTTTACGTGCCGATAATTCAAGAAAGCTGCTTCTCAAATTAGTGGGAACAGAAAGCTTCCTCGGTCAGCAAAAGCTTGTCAGCTTCTTCCGCGCGTTCCTTATGACCAGAGTCAAGACCTACATAGCGCAGATTATGAAGACCAACGCCATAAATATTTTTGAGATTGATGAGAACCTCACAAGCTTCTCCGAGTCCATCAAGAAGCTTTTGCTCTCGGATTTCGCCGATTACGGTATCTCGCTTGAGCAGTTCTTTATCACTACTATCGTAAAGCCCGACGGCGACAGACAGTATGAGAAGTTCAAGGAGCTTCATTTCCGTCAGTATGCCGATATTGCCGAGGCGAAGCTTCGTCAGCAGACAGACCTGATATACGCGCAGACAGAGGCGCAAAAGGTTGTTATCGACTCACAGGCTCAAGCTACCAAACGTGCGCAGGAGGGATATACCTACGCGCAGGAGCGTGGTTTTGACGTTGCCGAGAAGGTGGCTGCCAACGAGGCTGTCGGTCAGATGACTAATCTCGGTGTGGGACTTGGCACTATGGCGGGTGTCGGAGGTGTTGTCGGCGGAGTTGTCGGCGGAGCCGTCAGCGACGCGCTGGGAAATACCGCAAACGCGAATTCCACCCCCGCAGCCGAGAGCGGATTCTGTGAGAACTGCGGAGCGAGACTGACTGTGGGCGCGGCATTCTGCGATGAGTGCGGAACCGCGGTAGCAAAGACACGTGACACTTGTTCGGGCTGCGGATATAAATTTGAGCGCGCGGGAAAATTCTGTCCCAAGTGCGGACTTAAAAGGGAGGATTAAAAAATGAAAAAGCGTATTGGTTTATACATAGCCGCGTGGGCGGCGCTACTCGCCCTCTTTAACGTAATTGCCTTCGTATCGGTAGGCTGGGCGGGAGAGGAAAAATACACGCCGTCCTTCTGGATTGGTTATTCTTTAATCTCTGTTGCCTTTGTAGGTCAGCTTCTTTGCGCTCTTTATGCTTTCAAGGCTGATTCGGCAAACAAGCTTTTCTATAATCTTTCGCTTGTCACAACAAGCTATTCGGGACTTATTGCTTCCTTTGTTTTCGGCGGACTTTGTATGCTTATATCTCCGCTCCCCTATTGGGTTGGAGTTATTCTTTGCGCGATAGTTCTCGTTCTCAATCTGTTGGCTGTTATCAAGGCGACGGCGGCAGTATCCGAGGTATCGGCGATAGACGAAAAAATAAAGACTCAAACATTCTTTATCAAAACTCTGATTATCGACGCCGAGAGCCTGACCGAACAGGCGAAGTCGGATGAGGTAAAAGCCGAATGCAAAAAGATATGCGATGAGATTCGCTATTCCGACCCTATGAGCAATAATGCCCTCGCGTCGGTCGAATCACAGATAACTATACAGTTTTCGGCACTCACCGAGGCGGTTGAGGCGGATGACTGTGAGCTTGTGAGAGCGGTGGTCAAAAACATCACTGTGCTTCTCGCGGACAGAAATAAAAAGTGTAAGCTTCTGAAATAAGCAGATAAAAAGCTCGGAGACCGCAGGTCTCCGAGCTTTTTTGTTCAAAAGAAAGTTTGTTCACAATTGATTAATTTTTGCAATTGTGTTGACGAATCACTTGAATAGTGATATAATTATATGATATAAGGGTTAGTATGCCTATTAAAAAAATAAACATATAAAGGTCGAAAGGGGCAAAAATGGCATTTGTTTTAAACGGTAATGTGAAACCTTTTGAAAAGAAAATATATCTTTCTTCTCCGACTATGCACGGCGAAGAGCTTACCTATATGAGCGAGGCGTTTCATACCAACTGGATGTCGACCGTTGGGGCGAACATCAATGAGGTTGAGCGTATTGTCGCAGAGAAGATAGGCTGCGGATACGCGGTGGCACTGTCTGCGGGAACTGCGGCGCTTCATCTTTGTATGAAGCTGGCGGGTATAAAGAAGGGAGACAGAGTATTTTGCTCCGACGTCACTTTTGCCGCAACTGTAAATCCCATTATGTACGAGGGCGGAATCCCTGTGTTCATAGATACCGAATACGACACGTGGAATATGGACCCCGTAGCGCTTGAGAAGGCGTTTGAGCTTTATCCCGACGTGAAGGTTGTCGTGATGGCGAATCTTTACGGTGTTCCCGGAAAGCTGGATGAAATATCCGAGATATGCAAAAAGCACGGCGCTCTGCTTATAGAGGACGCGGCGGAGTCTATGGGCGCAACCTACAAGGGACGTCAGACGGGTACATTCGGAGACTTTGGCGTGGTTTCCTTCAACGGAAATAAGATTATAACGGGTTCATCGGGCGGAATGCTTCTTACCGATGACATAGCGGTTGCTAACAAGGTGCGCAAATGGTCTACGCAGAGCCGTGAGAGAGCTTCGTGGTATCAGCACGAGGAGGTTGGATACAACTACCGTATGAGCAATGTCGTAGCGGGTGTTGTCAGAGGTCAGCTTCCTTACCTTGAGGAGCATATCGCGCAGAAAAAGGCGATATACGAAAGATACAAGAAGGGCTTTGAGGGACTGCCTCTCACTATGAATCCCTTTGACGCCGAGAATTCGGTTCCGAACTACTGGCTCTCCTGCGCTATAATCGACAAGGACGCTATGTGCCGTCAGGTCAGAGGAGAGAATGAGAGCTGCTATATCAGCGAGAGCGGAAAGAGCTGCCCAGATGAGATACTTGAGGCTATTGCGAAGTACAACGCCGAGGGCAGACCTATCTGGAAGCCTATGCATATGCAGCCGATATACCGTATGCACGGCTTTGTTACAAGAGAGGGCGACGGCAGAGGACGCACGAACGCGTATATCGCGGGAGAGGGCGTCGACGTCGGTATGGATATATTCAATCGCGGACTCTGTCTGCCGAGCGACAACAAAATGACTGCCGAGGAGCAGGACAGAATCATTGAGATTATACGCGCTTGCTTCAACTGATTTGATTACATAAAGGAATTTGTTATGTACGCGAAATTTTTCAAAAGATTTTTTGATTTTCTTCTATCTCTCATAGCCTTGATAGTTCTTTCTCCGATATTGCTCATACTGCTTATAATCGGAGCTATCGCGATGAAGGGCAACCCGATATTCGTTCAGCCTCGCCCCGGAAAAAAGGGCAGGGACGGAAAAGAAAAGATATTTTATCTCCTGAAGCTCCGAACCATGACGAACGAGAGGGATGAGAATGGGGAGCTGCTTCCCGACGACAAGAGACTGAATGGGTACGGTAAGTTTTTGAGAAGCACATCTGCGGATGAGCTTCCGTCGCTTATCAATATCCTTAAGGGTGACCTTTCTATAGTCGGTCCGCGTCCGCAGCTTGTGCGCGA
>JAFTHJ010000251.1 GCA_017457465.1 Clostridia bacterium
CGCAGCGAGGAACGCGAAGTTGGTGTAACGGTCGATAATATAGCTTCCGGGATAGTTGGGGATAGACGCGAGGCTATTGAACTGCGTGGAGAGCTGGATGTATTCCTCGTTTGTCCAAGGCATAGTCTCAAGCGCTGCCATATTCGCGGTAGCGTGCTTTGCGGAAGGACCGATAAGCGCAACCATTTCGTTGGAGTAGTCAACCTGACACTCTGCACCCGCATGCCACTTCATAAACTCCCAAGCTCCCTGCTCGTCCTCGCAGCCCGTAATCATTACGATTGCGCTGACGGTGGAAACCGATACATTGTTTATGTTACCCTGCTCATCCTCGTATCCGGGCATCGGATAGAAGCCCCAGAGGCCCTCTATCTCGGTAGCGAATACCTTGAGCTGGTTATATGTTCCTGTGTAAACCGCGAATCCGATAGGCATCTCACCTGTTCTGAAACGGTTCGCAAAGTCATACTTGTAGGGGAAGGAATACATTGTGAACATATTACACATTGTATTGAACGCCTCAAGAGCAACGTTGGAATCGAGGTTTATTCTCATTCCGTCGTCGGCGTAAAGCTCACCGTCCATCTGGTAAAGGAATACCTTATAGTCGGTATGCATTCCTATCTGCATGTTGTTAGCCTGAAGTATCGGAATAGCCTCAAGCACGTCATCCCAAGTCTTGGGAACGTCTATATTAAGCTCCGCGAGAACGTCCTCACGAACGAACATCATATTGAAGTTCTGTGTTTCGGGAAGTCCGTAGTAATGGAAAGCTCCCGTGGAGTCCTCAATTCCGAGAACTATCATTGCCGCCTCGTTAAAGTCACCGATAGACTCTTCGAAGTCTTCCTGATCTTCTATGGAAATAAGTGCGCCTCTTATAGCGTAGTTTATAACGTCTGACTGACCGAGACCGATGTAAACATCAGGGCCCATTCCCGAAAGAATCGAGGGAAGCAAGGTTCCGCCCGAAACGAGCTTCAGATCGATAGCGACTCCTGTTTCGGGAGTGAAGTCGTTGTTGATAAGGCTTCTGATAACCTGTGACTGGTCACGTCCGTACGCAAGCCATACCTCAACAGACTCGCCTTCCTTTATCTCCTCCATAGCGCCCATACGGTCATAGTTTCTGAAGAAGCTCTTGAAGAATCTTGTGAACTCATATACGATAGCCTTCCAGAAACCTGCCTCTGCCTCGGGGAGCTCCTCGCTTTCACCCTGAACAGAGAGGAAGTCGAGCTGAAGAGGCTGGGTTTTAGCGTCACCGAGCCAAGTACCAAGCGAACCGATATTCGACTTCAGCTGCTCAAGGCTCTTTGCCACCTCGTCCTCGTCAGTTCCCATCGTCTCAAGAAGACGTGCTATCTTTTCAAGAGTTGCCGTCATCGAGCTCTTGTCTCCCGCAATCTCCGCCAGATCCTCCGCAATCGCGTAGAGTGTACGTGCCTGAACAATAAAGTCTATCATCGTATCGGGCATTACTCTGTTGAAGCCGTAGTCACGGTTTTCATCGGGGCTGGAGCCTGTGAGCTTCAGAACGTTAAGGTAGTCGGTATTGATGGAGTCAAGCGAAGCCTGAACGGTATTCACTATCTGACCCATACTTCCGAGCGTAACTTCAAATCTTATTGTATAAACGACGTCTTCCTTGAAATAGAATTTGAATCCATCAAGCTCTCCGTCGTTAATAGCTTCGGACTGCCAATCCGAAGAATATCCAAAGCGAAGGTTACCTGCTTCAGCAAAAGGAACTCCGTTATAATATCCCTTATCTCCCTCTTTTACAGTCGAATCACTGTAAATATGGATCGCGCGGGATACGAACATACCGTCAAGCACCGCCTGACGATAACGCGCCGCTATCTGGTAAAGTCCGCTGTTGTCTACAGAGAACTTATATTCAACCCACTGACCCGCGGTCTGCCACTTTTCACCGCCTATAGTATTAAGAACGGTTCTGTCGGTAGCCGAGGGAGATGTGATGGCACTCGTTCTGTCCTCCAGAGGATATATCGTCTGGGAGGAGGTAGCCGAGAAGTATTCAGCCTCAAGCTTTATCTTGTCGGTTCCCTCGGGCTCATCACCGTAGGTCTCCATATATTCTTCATAAGTAATATTTCCCTTGTGAGGAACAAGTCTTACATTAGAGATAGCGATAGGCTCGTTGACCGACTCGAGAGAAAGAGTAACAATACCGTTCTCATCGGGAGTCAGCACAAACTCAAAGGATTCCTGATAGAATCCGTTCGCGTCTCTGAACTCATAGGACGTCCATACAGGAGCCTGTGTAAGGCTGGCGCGGATCTCATTTCTATCAATATCCTCAGTGAAGAAACGGAGAGCCTGATCGTCTACAAGCGCCGAAACATCTTCCGTCCATAGCTCGGGCATTTTATATATAATGTAAACTTCCTTCTCGCCTTTGTCATTGACTCTGTCCTCGGAATAAGCCTCGATACCGAGCTCCTCCGCCTTCTTCAGATAGGTGTCGGCACTCTCGTCCTCACCAAGCAGAAAGGAACCGTCGCTAGATACATTCTGCCATACCGTGGAGATCGTCAG
>JAFTHJ010000252.1 GCA_017457465.1 Clostridia bacterium
CGTCGCGAAGCACCTCCATAAGACCTTTCTCGAAAAACCATTTGAAGGATTTCGTTTGAACTTCGACAAGATTCGGCAGCTCAAGGGAAAAACGAGACCTTGAAAAGCTCATTCTTGTGTTCTGACCAAGCTTCTGCTCTTTTACATTGACCATTAATTCAATCACTCCATTCAAAATACTTTGCACCGCGGACCAAACCCGCTGAGCTGATGTCTGCCCGTCACAAATATTTTTTCTCGGTTCCGACGCGACCGCTCATCTTCAAAACTCGCGCTCCGACTCGGAATAGCGGCATAACACCGTATATATTAATAACGAAACAAACACCTGCCGATGCCCTTTACGGACTAATTCGGCATTTTAATGCAGTTTACAATTATAGCACGTTGTTTCGAACTTGTCAAGAGATTTTTTGAAAAAATCAGAATATTTTTCCGATTTTTCTATAAAATTAAAATTTATAAGAATTTCTATATAAATAATACCGCTTTACTATCATTTTCCGATAATAAAGCGGTAAACTTTTATTAATGCAACTTTTTCACTAAAAAGCCGAACACTGTCTTATCCCCGTTTCCATGCGGCGGAGTAGTATGTATCTGTAAGACATTTTGCGGCGTTAGCGGCATCGTCAAGCTCGGTTGCGCTCACAACCGTCACACCCGCCGTCCAGCCGTCCTTATTTATAAATACCGCGCTTTTCAGCGAGGTACATTTCTGGAAGCACCAAACCCCAATATATGTCACGTTTGCGGGAACAGTTATACTTTCGAGAGCCGCGCAACCGCCAAACGCAAAGCTTCCAAGTCTCGTCAGACTCTCAGGGAGCGACACATTCACAAGTCCCACGCAACCGCTGAAAGCAAAATCCTCTATAATCTTTACCCCCTCGGGAATCGCAAGAGCGGACAGAGCGGCACAGCCGTTAAAAGCGCCCTCTCCAATACTCTCCACAGCAACGGGAATATTCACCTCGGAGAGCTTTTTGCAATTCAGAAAAGTAGATTTGCCTATCGCCTTAATACCGTTCGGAAGCGATACACTCTCGAGCGACACGCAATCGCTGAAAGCCGCATCGCATATAACCTTTGTACCTGACTTTACCTCCACAGATGTAACATTCTTGCTTTCCGCCTCGTACAAGCATACATACTTGTTCGTGTCGTTTCCAAGATATTTCGCACCTCCGTCGATGTTGAACGCGAGATTCTTGCAGTCATCAAACACCGCAAAGCTTACACTCTCAATTGTATCGGGAAGTGAAATGTGCTCAAGTCCCGAGCACCCCATAAAGGCATCCTTTTCTATTCTTTTTCCGCCCGTAATAACAAGAGTCTTGAGCGATTTCGGAACATTGGTCGCATTGTGGTTGGAGCTTTGAGCGCCGAAGATGTGCCCAAAATACGTATTCTGCGCTTCGTCAAGCTTGTTTCCCACAAAGGGTATTGTGAGCGACTTGAGCGCCTCGCAACCCGCAAATGAGCCGCCGCCCATATAGGTAACCCCCGCGGGAACCTCGACAAACTCAAGCGAGGTACAATTTTCAAACGTCCTGTCGCCGAGCCTTACAAGTCCCTTCGGCAGATTCACCGAAACGAGTGACGAGCACTCCTCAAATGTATACTTTTCTATAACCGTTACACTGGGCGGTACCGTTACCTCCACAAGGCTCGAGCAACCCGAAAAGGCGTATTCTCCTATTTCCGTAATGCTATCGGGAATAACTATCTCCTTCAGTGAGGCACACCCCTCGAAAGCGTTCTTGCCTATACGCTCAACGCCGTCAGATATAACTATTTTCTCTATATGCACACAGTCCTTGAACGCACCGTCGGGTACCTGTGTCACCGCGGTATCATCAAAAGTCGATGGAATGGTGACCTCCTTTATGCTCTCGTCATCCTTTATATCACCCGCGCCAACCTCGTAGCTTCCGTCGGGCAAAGGAGAAAACTCAAGCCCCTTACCGCTATCCTCCCCTTCTCCGTTATCCTATTTGCAGGAATTCAGAACAAATATGCCGGACACGATAAGGGCAAGTGTCAAAAGCAAAATCGCAATTCTTTTCATATTATTATGTTTATCCTCCAAACGGCAATATTTCGTTGCGTTATATTACTAATATTTTATCATAACTCCCCGTATTTGTAAAGCATTTTAAACCCTCAAAAAAATGTTTTTAACTTTTTTTCAAAAAACTATTGCATTATGATTTGTTTTATGGTATGATATATGACTGTATGGACGAATACGGTGCGCATCCTCTCAGGCTCGCCGTTAAGACTAATAATGCTTTTTACGGAGGTGAAAACAAATGCCGAATATTAAAAGTGCAAAAAAGCGTGTTCTCGTTACAGAGGCAAAAACTCTCAGAAACAAAATGTTCCGCACACAGCTCAAGACTGATATAAAGAAATATCAGGCTGCCCTCGCATCCGGTGACAATGCCGCTGCTCAGGCTGCATACAAGGCTGCTGTAAAGAAGATTGACCAGGCTGCTGCACGCGGACTCATTCACAAGAATGCTGCCGCTCGTAAGAAGAGCCAGTTCACAAAAGCTATCAACAATATGTAATATTAGCCGTACATAGTTCTCACCGCTATGTACGGTTATTTACTATTCGGAGGTAATTATGGTATATTCAAGTATAACCGAGATTATCGGAAAAACACCGATTCTCGAGGTCATAAGCTACGCAAATAAAGCGGGGGCACAGGCGAGGCTTCTCTGTAAGCTCGAATATCTCAATCCCGCGGGAAGCATAAAGGACAGAGCCGCGTTATCAATGATTGAAGACGCGGAGACGCGCGGACTGCTTAAGAGCGGCTCGGTCATAATCGAGCCGACAAGCGGAAACACGGGTATCGGTCTTGCCGCCATCGCCGCGAGACGCGGATACCGCGCAATACTCACAATGCCCGAAACAATGAGCATCGAGCGCCGCCGTTTCCTTGCGGCGTACGGCGCCGAGATAGTTCTCACCGAGGGCACGCTCGGAATGAAGGGCGCGATAGATAAG
>JAFTHJ010000253.1 GCA_017457465.1 Clostridia bacterium
CGCCGCAAAATCTCCAGTTACTCGCCTTCGGCGAGTTCATTCCTCAACCCGCAAAAGTTCGACTACGGGCTATCGCCCTGCGCTCAGGATGACACGCTGAATCAAATGAAGCGCGTCATGGTATGAAAAGGCTGACGGTGGAGAAGCGCACAAATTTGTAGGGCGGGGGTTTACTCCCGCCGAAAACAAAGACCTTTGGCTACAACAGGGCGGCAGCAAGCCACCGCCCTGCAAAACATCGCGCATCCGCGACCAACGGTCGGACAATGCGCCAACCGAACCGAGGTCCTTGACTGTCGCGTGTGCGGCGAGGCAGCCTGATCCGTTTTTGGCGAGAACGGCTTGACTTCGGCATTTAAAAATGATATAATAAAATAGGTAATTTTGCGTGCGTGAGGAGATTTTATCATGAAAAACATCGTGTTCGATTTCGGTCAGGTGTTGGTGCATTTTGAGCCCGCTTACATGGTCGGGCGATACGTTTCGGCCCCCGACGACGCAAGACTGCTGGAAACGGTCGTGTTTGACCGTCTGTATTGGGATCGCCTGGATGCGGGTACGATGTCCGACGGCGAGCTGATCTCGGCGGTACGGGAGCGACTGCCCGAGCGCCTTTGGGATGTGGCAAGCAGGATCTATTACGAATGGATCTATAACATTCCCGAAACGGAGGGGATGCGCGAGCTGATCGCTGAGCTAAAGGAAAACTATAACGTGGCGGTGCTTTTGCTGTCTAACATATCGCTGTATTTCGCAAGGCACGCACACGAGATCCCGATCCTGAAACAGATCGACAAATGTATCTTTTCCTCGGTGTGCGGTATGGTCAAGCCCAACGCCGATATTTTTCGGCATCTGTGTATTTCGTGCGGTATTGATCCGCATGAAACGCTGTTCGTGGATGACCGCGCGGAAAACATCGAGGGCGCGCGAAGCGTGGGGATCGATGGTTATTGCTTTGACGGAAACACGGCAAGGCTGCGCGCGTATTTGCGGGAAAGGCTTGAAAAAAGGGCGTGATCGGCGGTCGTGCTTAAAAGAGAAAAAGTTTGATAAAAGTCGAAAATATAGGGAAAAGTCAAGGGGTTTCTGCAAAAAAGTTAAAAAAAGTGCAAAAATTTTTTCAATTCAGGGGTTTTAAGCGGTCAAAAGGCGGTCAATATGGGCTTGGAACAGGTCTGCGGAGGAATACCAATCAAAGATTTGCCTCGGGTAATTGTTTATCCATTTCTCCAATTTTCGTATCTCGGCAGGGGTAACAGGATCGAAATTACATCCTTTCGGGTAATGCCTGCGCACCATCTTGTTTTGATTTTCGTTAGATCCTCGCTCCCAGGATGAGTACGGATGGCAGTAGTAAGTCTTTGTACGCGCTTTCTTGCCTCGCATACTCATCTCGATACCTACAACGTCTGAAAACTCCGTGCCGTTATCTACCGTGATCGTTTGGAAAAGCACGCGGAAAAGAGCCGAGCCGTATTCTCTCTCTATACTGTTCAGCGCCTTTACCACACTATCTGCGGTCTTATCCTTCATTTTCCTTATTATCTCATATCGCGTAAGGCGCTCTGTTAAAACAAGCAGAGTGCCTTTCGTGCCTTTTGCGCCCTCTACGCAATCCATCTCCCAATGACCGAAAGAGATCCGGGCAGAGATCTCGGGCGGTCTTTTCTCGATGCTCGTGCCGCGCTGCGCCTTTTTCGCCTTTACTGTTCTATACTTAGTATCCCTCTTGTTTCTCTTTACGGGTAGGTTTTCATTTGTAATAGTGAGGAATACCCCTTGTTCTATGTATCTATACAGAGTGGGCTTCGTTACGGTGGTAGCAAATTCAAGCCCCTTGCGCTTTATCTCACCGAGCACCGCGCCGGGAGAATATTTGTGCTCTCTAATCATATACTCAATGTATTCCGCGTATGCCATATCGTTGCCGATCTTCAAGCCCGCGCCCTTTGCCCGCAAGAAGTCCTGCTTTTTCTTCTCCGAAATATCAGGGCTATACCTCATTTCTCTTGTATAGTCGCTATTCAGATGCTCGTACTGACCTCTTTTAAGCTCACGGTATATGGTAGAATAGTGAACGCCAAGCAGCTCCGCAATCTTCTTTATCGGGATGCCGACCTTCCGCCACGCCGCAATATTAAGTCTGTCGCTCCAGGTAAGTGTTTTGTAATGCCTCATAATATCATCCTCCTAAAATACAAGAGAGGGCTTACCCTATCAGAGTATAGCCCTCTTTTCTTAGTCTGCCAAAAAATTCTCTATTGCCTTCTTGATGATCTGCGCCTGCGGAATCCCCAGCTCAGCGCACTTTGCCTTGAAAGCTTCTCCCATCTCTTTAGGAACGGCGCATTTTACCTCCGCATAAGTCTTTTTGTTATATCGCGCCTTCACCGCAGAGGAGGTTTTAGTTTTTCTTTTGGTTTCCATAGCCATACTCCCTCTCGTTTTTTCACATTATAACATACTACGCCAAGTATGTCAAGGGGTTTCGGCAACATTTTTTGCAGTTTTTTGCGCTTAAAATATTGAATTATTTTAATAATTATGATATACTATTAGCACCACACAAAATTTTATATTTTAGCGCTATTGGAAGTGCCTATATCTTTTTTACTCTCGGTAAAAATGTAGGCTCTCTTTTTCGCATTTCTGATAGTGCTGAAATTTTGTGTGGTAGCAAAACAGAGCTTGCGTTTTTCGGTGCGTGTAGCTTTGTGTTGCACGCACTTTTTATTTTGGAGAGTAGCCTATGGATTACGCCGCTATAATATTTATTACCGGGCTTGTTGTAGCTGTTATCACTTGGCGCTATATGGATAGAAAACTCGATCAAGAAACCGCGCAACTATCGAAGGCTCTTGACGAAGCCAGGCAAAATAACGCAGCCGCATACGCCGAGAGGCAAGAGGAAAAGGCATTGATGCTTAGAGAAGCATTAAAAAATGCCGTTGTATTTACTTATAACACAGACGGGCGCATACCTGGTCTATCGGTAGAAAAAGCGGTTGACCTTATATATGTTTACCGTTTTTCACTTGGAATATGCACTATTTCCGATATTGATATTGCAGGAATCCGCGATATTATTAAAAAGGCTCTTGCAGCAGAAAAAGACAAAGAGGCAATTTTCAACTACTTGGCTCAACACAATATAAGCTGGAACGCAGAATACTCTTACGAGCTTGTGTTTGGAGATTTTCTTCCTCTTACGAACAGAAAAGAGGAAACCGTTAAGGCGGTTATAGAGAAGGCTCGTGCCTCCCATCCTATACCGTTTTCAACATAATTTTCTCTCTGAACGGACCAACCTTGCGCGCGGGCGCGTGCGGTCAGACCAACAAACAAATTTTATATTTGTATTTTATATTTAGTTTTGTTTTGTTTAGTTTTATTTGCATAATTTTGCATAGCATTTGCATAGCATAAGCAGTGCATTTGGATTGCAATTCCTTTGCATTTGCATAGCATTTGCATAGCATTTGCATAAGCAAAAAGCCTTGATTTTCAAGGGGTTTTAGGGTGCAACCTATTTTCAGTAACAAATCACCAATTATTATTTTTGTGAGCAGGCGCAACGCAGAATTAAATATTAACAACTATTAACAAAAAATGAATAAAAGTTCATAAATGTTTTTGATGCAAGTGCTTCACTTACCGATTTTTACCATTTTTGAGTTTTCAACAATGAAAAAGGCAAGGATTTTTAACGATCCCTGCCTTTTTATATTATGATAAGGAAGCTTTTTCCTCTGTTTCCTCCACTTCAGGAGGCGCTTTTTCAGGCTCTACAAGGGGCGTATCGTCCATATACTGAATAGCCTGCCGCATCAGATCTACCTGGTCGCTCATATAGTTTACGGTGTCAAAAACGATATTCTCATAGCCGAATTTATATCCGCCAAAGCCGTTCATTACTACCGCAAGAAGCTTGAGCATCACCGAGGCGAAGATTACCCAGGTAGGCTCAATAACTACATCGAGCACGATCATACTCATAACGAGCGCTACAAGGAACGTTGTAACAAATTTCACACCAAAATTGAGATACTTCTTAGATTCAGGCTTCCAGCCGAGAGGAGAGCGCCTGTAAGAGCCTCTGCCTCGCTTCATTATCATTTCAGGTGTGAGCTTGATAGGCTTTACTGCGTTTGCCTTTTTAATGGCATCGCGCTGCGGCTTGGAAAGATCTGCCCGGGCATCTACATCCTCCTCGCTCAGTGAGATATATTCCTTCAGATAATGCTCGTAGGATATACCTACAACGGCGAGAATTTCAAGACGGGAATTGCGCAGCTCCTCCTTTACAAAGTGCCGGCAAAATTCAGGCAAGCGAGCCTGCAATTTACGGTCCACAATGTTCTTTTTATAGGTTTCAAAGGTATTCAGCGCATCGGTATATAGTTTGCTCGCTAAGCCTGTTCTCATACCGCTATCAGAGCAGTTGATATACATAGAGTAGGAGCAGAAAAGGAGCAGGAAGAAATCAAGCCCCAGCGCCGCCATCTCCTCAAAGGAAGTAAGGCTTATATCGGTGGTAACGATAACTACCACTGCAAACATAAGGAATACACCTACAAAGATGCCTGCGTAATTAAGAAAGCCCTTTTTGAGCTTATTCTTTACCTGGTTTTCAGCAACAACGCTCTCCTCAAATTTAGATATTGCGGGCTGAGGAGAGATGCCCGAAGAAATCTTTTCCATAACGCTTTACCTCCCTTATGGCTTCATACTTATTGTTTTACCGATCTTATAAAGAATAGCGCCTATACAGTTCGCTATAAGCCCCACGAAGCACACTATAAGCATCTCGTTTATAATGTTGCTTAGGGCAAAGAGAAAGACGAACAGAACGAGCCATACTACCCATACCGCAGGCGAGCGAAAATACGCCTTGATATATTTAAGGAACGGCAGGCAGGAGATAAACGCGAATAGCAGAAAGATGCCCGAGAAGGTTGCCTCGGAGGATCTGTCTATCCATACAGGAAATTGCGTAAGAGTAGCCGTCAAGGGCGCTCCAACGTCAATTACTATGGCAATAGTCTTGAGGATATTGCCCTTAGTGGTGTTTTTCATAAATTACACCTCCGTATCTTCGGGCTTATCCTCTGCGCTTTCTGTAACCTCGCCCGTGCCGATAGCAGCGCGGACCGCTTTTACAACGGAAGCAAGCTCGCCGTCATTCTCAAGCGCCTTCAGGCAGTTCGCGTATTTGATATTCACGAGATCCTTTACGCCCTGGGGCAAATTCTTGTTGTTGACGTACACGGTGGAAAGAATATCGAGCACGGTAGCAACCTGGGCGGCAAGAGCGCCGATAACCTTGTTTCTGTCAAGCTCGGTAGCTCCGTACTTCTCGTAGGCTTCTTTTAGCCGCACGTATTCTGCCGCCTGCGCGTTGTAAGAATCAATCAAGTTATTTATTACTTTCACAACGCTATCCTGGTTAGTGAGGTTTAGTCCGGTTTCCTCTTTGATCTTATTGAGGGTGGCGTTGATCTCTTTCGTGCCCTTGCCGTTTCTAAGCTTCATATAGAGCGCGATAATGATGAGCGCAACATCACCGATAAGAGTGAGCACTTCACCTTTGTATTGGTTTACAAACTCCCATAGGCGCGTAAACACGGTGTGGGTTTCTGCATCATCCGTTACGGTGTCGGTGGCAGCGGGCGGCGCTCCGGGTGCAACATCCTCAGCCTCAGCCGCAAAGCACGGCACAGAGAGGCAAAGGAGAAGCGCCATAATGATACAAAGAACAGTAAAAATCTTTTTCATAGTTCCTTCTCCTTATGTAAAATCGTAGGCTTCCATAATTTCATCAAGGCGCTTTTTGATAGCCGCAAGCTCGCCCTTGATAGTGGCGTTTTCCTCGCGGATCTCCTGATTTTCAATCCTCAAATCGACTATGGTTTGCGGCAAATTCAGATCGTTAGGGCAAACGAGGATGCCGCCATCTTTCAGCGCTTCCGCTTTCAATTCCTCGCACGTCCATCTCTTAGGGGGCGTAGTTCCATCCAGGATAGCAACCGTTATTTTAACCTCTCCGCGCAGCTTGTTGGCAGGCGCGGCGCACGTACCTTCAGAGAGCTTGCGGTAGAGCGAATCGCCCGAGGTTTCAATAATAGCGGTGGCATCCGATGGAGCGCCCGAGAAGGTGATATAAAGCTCGTCATATACGATCTCGGGCTGCCTGGTAAGGATAACGGCACTGCCGTTTCCGAGAAGCTTGTACTCCATCTTCATAGCCTCACTCCTTACGAATACTTGATGCCCGTAATTTCAAGAAATTCCGCAGCAGTGATCTTGCGCTTCTTAACGGCGTTTCTCACCATATCGAGCGTCCAAAAACCCTGCTCGTAATACTTTTTGATCTTATCAAACATTTTCTCCGCCCTCCGTCATTTCTTCGTTTTCAGGCTCAGGGATTTCAACATCACACATCATAGCAAGGTAGTCAGTGTGTGCCTTGTTCTTCGCGGATTCTGCTCTGAGGTTGTCAAGCTCGCGGCGCTCCGCAGGCGTTAAATTGCTTTTTGCCATTTTTCTTTACCTCCATAGACTTTTGTAATAGGCGCAATAGCGCTGAAGTAGCTTAAAGGAATTGCCTTTGCGCAGGTGATCTAACTGACACTTAAAGCACTCATCAACCTTAGATCTCGGCATCTCGCCGCGCTTGACCTTCTGCACCATACGAAAGAGCTTCTTTCTGTTCCGCTTTACTGCTTCCGAAGAAACGAGCATTACGACCTTACCCGTAGAGGTAAGCAGATAATCGAAGCCCAGGAAGGTGAGCTTGTCTGTAACGTGTTGTATGCGTGTTTTACGCGGGTGTAGCTCAAAGCCGCCTTTGGCAAGGAATTTTTGAATTTCCGCCCGGCAATACTCCAAGTAGTTCTGATCCTCGTGTATCATAATAAAATCATCCATATAGCGCAGATAGAATTTTATTCTGAGCTTTTCCTTTATAAAGTGGTCGAGTGGACTTAGCACGGAGATCCCTGCTATCTGAATGAGCTGGCTACCGGGGTTATAGCCGACCTCTCCCTTGTACTGCTCCCGAAGCACCCTCTCCGTTCTCTCATAGATTTCGGGCGGAAGCCTCTTAGCAAAACAAGCCTCGGCAACATCGTGCCGCATATTAGGGTAATATCCGTGTATATCGCACTTCAAAACATAGCCATTCGTGCCGTGCTTGCGGTAGAATTTTTGTAAAAACTCTTTCAAGCGGGTGCGGGCTAAGTCTGTGCCTTTGCCTTCCTGGCAGGCAAGATTATCGAAGATGAATTGCTTTGACATAAGCGGGTATATAACGTTGTCGTTCATACTGCGCTGATATACGCGATCCCGAAACGATATACTCACTGCCTCGCGCTTCTTCGGATAGGTTATAGTAAATTCCTTTGGAGGTCTTGCGGTATATGTACCGTCTTTTAATTCCTTCTCAAGCTTTAGCGTTTGCTCAATGCCGTTAAGGTGAAAGTGAGCAACAGAATCCTTCCATATAACGTTTTTCTTGCATTTTAGCATAGATTCGTAAAGCGCCTCAAAGCCTATAACACTCTCCAGGAGAGCAGCACCTTCGTAATTATAATTAGTTTCCACGATGTATATAGCTCCCAAATTCTCATAAAGAAGTTGCTTGCATCACCATAGTATTGTTCGCCCACACGGGCAGGGATTTCGGCTCTTTGTATTATATATTTCGGAGCACCACTCTTACAGAGCAGCCTTTTCGTCCTACGATATAAACAAACGGGGGCAAAGCGATTCGCGTTGTTCGCGTTGTTGTTGTTGAGGTAGCCTGTCGTGTTCACATTCCAAGTGTTGTACGAGTTGTTGCGATTCGCACTCCGCAGGCGCACGTTCTGCGTTCAGCCTACATCCCTATTACGAGCACTACGGCAATTTTGCGTAGCGCTTATAATCAGATTCTTTCCACGCGCGGAGGAGGTTTCTGACACCGATAGTCATTTCTCCCCAATACTTTACTCTCGTAAGCTTGAGATGAAATACCTTCTGCGCCATCTGCATCAGCGCCAAGAGATTATTACAATTCCTTGCCGCCTTTTCCTGCAAGCGCCGCCTCTCCGCAAAATCTTCGGCATTTCTCACGAGAATATTGTTTGCGGTCCAGGCATCCATATAGATAGCGAGGGCTGCGCCGTTGATTTTGTCGGTCAACGAGCCTTGATACTCGGGAAGAAATATCTTTTTATTTGCGGTGATGGTTATGGTATATGTTGCAAGGTTAAGGGCTTTCTCAAATACTTCAAGCTTGCCCGTTCCTCTTAGTCCTTCGGGTACTGCCATTTCGGCATATCCTCCTTCTTTAGTTCTTTTTATCTCCTGCCGCGTGGCAGCAGGAGATTATCAGATTAGCAAATGACACAAACGGGGGCAAAGCGATTCGCGAAGTACGCGGTGTAGTTGCTGAGGGAGCCCGTCGCGTTCACATTCCAAGCGCTGGACGAGTAGTAGCGATACGCACTCCGCAGGCGCACGCTCTGCGCCGAGGTTTTTGCGTTGATAGCGTAGTGGATATACTCATTGTAAATAGAAGGGTGATAGGATGCCGGGGATGTCAACCCGAGCGCACGCTTCCAATACTCAAAGTATTCGCCCTCTGCACCTTTGAGCTGCGGCACTCCGTACATCTGCTCAAGGGAAGGAAGGAAGAACGTATCATACGTATCCTCTCTATCTCCAAGATCCTTATCGGTAACGGTGTTGAGCGCCGTAGTAACCTTTACAGGCTGGATGATGGAAAGGAAGTCCTCTCCGAAGCCCGTCATAAAGCCTGCCTTAGTAGCAAGCTGCTCAGGGGGCATATCGCCAAGATGCTGAGCTTCCCACCATTCATTTACACCCTTCTTGCTATTGAGGTACTGACGGAGAGCAGAGTGCGACCATCTGTTATAGCCGTATCTGACTACGTTGCCGCTGGTATCCTTTATAGCAGTGTGGTAGTAGGTATCGTTGGTAGGAATAGCCGCGCCTACGGTGTAATCCGTGCCCTCTACGAGAAGCTTGTACGCGGTTTCGCCCTTATCGTTGGTGTATGCGGTGTAATACGAGTAATCGCTTCCAAAGATGCCCTCGGTTGCTACCTCGTTCTCCTTAGCATCAAACTGCACTCCGAAGGGGGAGCAGTAATGCCACTGAAGATACATACCCGGAACGACAGAGCCATCTTTCAGGGTAACGTTTCCGAAGTGTACCACATTAAGCGGTACATCGTAGGTAATATCCGCTGCAACATCCTTCCAGGGAACGATGATCTGATCTCCGATATTGAAAAGCTTAGGAGCAAGCCCCTTTCTCACAATATCGTGAATGTAGCCAAGATCGGTGATATTTGCATCAACATCACCCTTAGCCATAGCCGACAGAAGCGCGTTGCCGAGGTCCAGCGCATCTGCAATTCTTTTGCCCGTTTCATCGAGCATCATAGGTTTTGTAACCTGGCTCATTTTAGGTATCCTCCTCAAATGTAATACAAAGTTCGCCGTTTACTACGGTGATGCCAATATCGAGAGAGGCTACCGCAGCCTCCGCGCCTGCCTTTGCGGCTTCCGCTGCCGCGCGTGCATCTTCTGCAAGTTTCTTAGCGTTCTCCGCAGCAGTTTTGAGCGCGGCAATATCGCCGTAATTAACGACATAAGGCAAATCGGCAAGCGGTGTCTTGCCATCACCTATTTTGATAGCATATCTGCCATCATTCTGCTTGACGTAAACAACCTCGTGCTCGTAAGGGGTAACTGCGCCATAGGCTGCCATTTCCTCAAGAGTGCACGCAAGTTCTTTACGCCTGGTATAGCCGGGATTTACTGCCATTGTTTTAACCTCCTTAGCTTAATCCTGCGATCTGTGCGAGTGTTGGAGTGGTGAGAAGAAGCGCATCCGCAAGAGAAGAAATGGGCGGAGCTTCCTGGAGGTCAAACATCCTCTCACGGATTCCGTTCATATATTCCACAAGCCTTGAAGTCATACTGTCAATAGGGATGCGGATCTCTCCTCCGTTTGCAAGAACGAGCACCGCCGCCTCAGCTCCCGGTGTATCGTCAAAATAAGAGTTTTCAGATACAATAAGCTCAAGCGGAAGGTCAACACTATCGGTAGAGCCGTCCGTTGCCGTGAAGGTGAGCACGCCCGTTTCTGCGTTGTAGCTGATAGAGGTAAACGCCTTCTCCTCCAGCGCTCTTAGTCTGTTGGAGAGCACAAGCGCAAGCTTTTCTTCGGATACAGATCCTGCTGCGAGCTTTGCGCCCGTTACGGCTGCATCGGCAAGCTTCTCGGTGGTAATGTTCTGATCCGCGATCTTCTCCGTAGAAACGGCGGCAGGGGCAATTTTTTCGTTTGTAACGGCACTTCCTGCTATCTTAGGCGTTGTAACACTAACCGGGGCAAGCTTCGCCGTTGTAACGGCTTCCTGCGCAAGCTTAGGGGTAGTAACGTTCTCATCCGCAAGCTTAGGGGTGGTAACGGCTGCATCGTGAATTTTAGGCGTTGTTACCGCGCCGTCAACTATGCGAGAGGTATTAACGTTGAGGTCAATGCTCTGTGCGCTCAGGACCTCTCCCGCCTCGTTGTAGAGGCGGAGGGTTACAATATGCGTAGAGGCATCCGTTTCAACCTTCATTGTAGCGCCGCAAGTCTGCCATATATCCTCAATGCTTTCGTAGTGCTCGGCAATAGCCTGGGCTATATTGTTGATAATAGCCTGCAACGTTTGCGTTGTAGTGATAGAGGCAGAAGGGTTGAGGCGCAGGATTTTGTTTGCAAAATCACCGCTTCTAAAGCTATCCACAAGATCCTTGAGGCTTCCCACTCCGTAATAGTCCAAAGGGATGCGGATATAGTCTGCCGCTTCGTTAGAAGCAAGCACGCTCTGTAATTCGTTGATTTTCTCCGCAAGGAAGGATGCAAGCTTATCAAACCACAGTTTCAACTGCGTTGAAGAAAGACCTCCTACGCCATACTGAGCGTTGGCGTTTGGTCTATCCGCGAGGGATTGCACTCCCTTTGAGGAGATCTGATTTTTTGAAATATTTACAAGCTTCTGCATATAACCTCCTTACTCCTTATACCTTCCTGCTATGTTGTATCGGAAGGAGATGTAGTACAGGGCGAAAGGCTTGAGGTATTCATCTGAATAGATATAATACTGCTTTTCTACCCATTGTTTCTCTTTCTCTTTTACTGAAAACAGGCTCTGCTCGGTAGTGATGAAAGAATAGTCCGAGAAATCCATATTTTCAAAAGAAAAGAGGCTACTGTTGATACGCGCAATTTGGTTATAAGGTTTTTTGTTGGTACGTACTTTAATTTTTGCAGCGGATGCCTGGAGGGATTTTGTCTTTACGACAGTGGACTTTTTCACCGTGTTTTTTGTCAGGTGCGGCACTCCGCAGCAGTCCATTTTTGTAGCACAACCGCAGTGAATAGTCCTCTCATCAAAAGAGTAAAACTGCAGGGGAATTTCGCCCATTTCGTTCCTCTTGTCGAAGTTGAACGAGCATACGATTCCGTTCACCGTGCCGAAGAAAAGATTATTTTCAAGGCTTTTGACTATGCAAGCCTCGTTAAATGTTCCGCCCGTATAGTTTCCTTTGCCCTCGCAGAGATACGCCTCGTAGCGCACAAACTCATTCGTCAGCTCATCGTAAACCTCGTGTATCGCGTAATATACGCCGATGCTATAAGAGGTATCGTCAATGATAACGTTTACAAGCTCGTCAAAGATTTCAGCGGATGCAGTGCCGTCAGCGCCCGGGGCGTTGGCGATAGTGCCGGTGAGATCCTTTGTTTCTCCCGTATCGTGATAGAACACGGTATTTGCAAGGGATATGGGTATTTCTATATGGTGCTCGGTATTGCCGCAGGTGCACTGCTTCGCTCCCTTCTTGCATTTGGTGCAATAGTGAACGTTTACGCCCTCAAACTCTGAATAGAGGCGCGTAGCATAGCGGTATTCGAGGTATTGATTTTTGAAAATACCAATGTCCTCAAGGTAATACCACTCGTATTGTACTACTCCTGTATCGTGAGCATATCTCTGCCGGCTATCAGCCATAAAGATTTTGCCATCCACAAGAGCTATCAGGTAGCCGTTCCACTCCTCCAAAGAGGCGTTTTTCAGCTCCATATTGACGAGCTTTGCATCAATAAGGCTGGATCTGTGCTCAATAGCCCTCTCGTATCTCACGGAGAGCTGACCTACCGCCTCTACTCCAAGCCTGGAGATAAAAACGGGATCGTCAAGGAAGTTGATGCAAGCGCCGAGGCATCCGATGCCCGCAAGACCTCTTGTAGAGGGATAGTCCTTCGGGTGCAGATCATCTCCCGTAGCGTATGCAGTATGGAAATAAACAGAACCGTCCTGCTGCGTATCACCCTTCAATACCATAAGTGTATCAGCCACAACGAGCATACCCGTTATAGCAGCCATTCCTACGCCGTCAGCTACATAGTTTGTAGCCGGGAAGTAAGAAGGATCTGTGCGCCCGGTGATGTTGTTTCGCCCGCAGTAGTAGATGTTGTTAGGGTAATCAGGGTTGCCCGAAAGGAAAACGCGCTCGTCAAAAATTGCCGAGAGGGTGCAGCCTGTTATTTGCTCACTCTCGTAGGCTTTTTCTGCCGTAATTTCAACGCCTGCGTGCGTTTCGGGTAAATTCTTATCCGCAGGCTTTGCGGGGGCTTCCGTAAGCTCTATCTTGCCTTCAAGAAGGTTTACGGTGTATCCCTCTCCCTCTGTCAGCGTTTCCCCATATACCTTTACTTCTGCAATAGCATCAAGCTCGTTTTCGTTCATATAGAAAACCTTGTTTTCGCCATCTCCGAAAAAGGTGTGCTTGAATTTCGGTTGAAGCAAATTCCTATGCTCGTATTCCGCGCCAGCATCGGCGTTCTCACCTGAAGGGATGATGTTTTTGTAGGTGGTTGGAATGTAGGCATTGTCAAGCACGGAGGACACCTTGCTACCGTCATAGAGGAGGTAGTTTACGCCGTCAACGATATAAAGGCGGTTATTAAAAATAAAAGATGCGCTTTTGCGGGTGTTCATCCCGGCAAAAAGGGCATCCTCGGTTTTTATAGCCCCTTCATAATAGGATAAATACAAAACATCCTCAGCGGCAAGATCGCTGCGCTGGATAGTCAGCGTATGCGTATCTGCTTTATAAGAGGCGTTTAGTGTAATGTCCTCGCCATCGGGCATATATACTCCTACAATTTCAGCAACATTTTCTCCCAAAAAAATGTTGAAGGTATGCACACCGCCGCTTGTCGTTTCAGATGCTTCGGGAAGCGTTACAGTTTCCTTCATAACGACACCGATGGTATCAGGGTAATTGTGCCAAAGGTAAAGCTTATTACCTGCGTGAATAAGTATTTTTGTTTGAATAGCGCCGCCTTCAGCTTTGTGCTGAAAATGGTGTATTCCATAGATCTCCGCTTCTTCGGGGAGCACGATGCGGCGGCGGAAGCCCGCAATCGTTTCAAGGGCTTTGCCTTGCCCGGATTGATAGTCTTTATACATATTTACGGCGTAGGCAAGGCGTTGCTCAATGACTTGTGTATGGTCGCTTGAAAAATCAACGCCTCTAAAATCGCCGTAGTATCTGTTGTAAACATCTCTGCTTTTCAAGAGATTTTTTGTCTTAGAGTAAGCCATAGTAATTTACCACCCGTTTGAACTTTTGATAGGAACAGGTGTAGCATTGTAGATGCGCCTCTCTATATCAATCGCCCTCTCTCTGTAAAGCATAAGGTAATACTGCGCCTTTTCAGGCTCATCATCCATCCAAACATAAGAGGCTACGAGAATGGGAAGGAGCGCACAAAGATCTTCGTCAAGGTCGATAACCGTGCTATCCTCGGATACTTCGCCCGTGTTTTCAATGCTTTTAGGCTTTCTGTTGTAGATAACCTTAAAAAGCCCCTTCATATCATAGGGAAGCAGGATAATTCTTCCGTTCTCAACGTTGTAGCCCTGGTTTAGATGCGTGATACCGTCTGCCTCTACAATGGGAGGAGAAGCGAGAGTGAGAAAATCGGGTGCGAGTGCGCTTATGTCATACCTGGTAAAAGGCTCGTATGCAGGAATATCCGCCTCGTTTGCGCTATACAAGTATTCGTACATAGCAACACATCTTACGGAGTAGAGATATTCGCCGTCAAAGTGCAATCTGATAGGAGCATTTACAAAAGCTCCGTCTTGCTTGATAAAGCCGCGATACGCAGTAAAGCCCTGCGTGCCGGTAAGCTCTACCATACCGATCTTTACCCAGGTATCCGCGCTTGCCTCGTATTTTTCAATATAGAGTGTACCGTTACCATCTGCTTCAAAATAATATGACTTAACATTTTCTGCGTAGAAGAAAAGCTCATCGGTTTTCTCAAGGGGATCGAAAATCGCATCACTGACCTTGTTTACCATAGGCTTGTGATTGATAACATAAGCACTTGTTACAGGTCTGATAGCATTGACCTGTAACAAGGCTCTGTTTGCTGCGAATATAAAACGATCATCTTCCTCAAGAGAATCCTCAAACCCTAACTGCGCCACAGAATTGTAGAGCTGAGATACGGTCATATTACCCTCCTGTCAGATAGACGATTTACGCAAGCTTCGTTGCACCCGATACCGTGCCTTCGCTATGTACTGCGAGAGCAATATGCTTCCAGGTATTGAAGCCTACACCGAAACGGCAGTAGCCGTTCCAATAGTAGTTACGAGTATGATCGTCAATATTGGAGCGAATATCGAGGGGAACACGGTTATAGAACATATTGCCGTAAAGATTCTCGTTTGCCTCGCTCGACATAATCATAAGGCGATCATCGGCGGTTTCCCAGCCGGGAAGGACAACAACGGTCCAATTACCGTACTGAGTGTTAATATCGTTGTTGTTGCTGCCTACTGTTCTCTCAGAGCCTACAACCTTCTTTACCATAGCCTCAAGCTTAGGACGGTTGCAGGGAACGATGATAATATCAGCAACGTACTCCATAACTTCGCCGTTTTCGTCCTTGAAGTTGCGGAGCTTGTTTGCGAGCACGCCAAGTGCTTCCTCAAGCTTCTGAGAATCAGAAGCAATATCGCCGTAGAAGTAGTTGGACTGCGTGCCCTTCATCTCAGGCTTGTAATACTTGTGCGCGCTGTGGAAAAGGGAAAGACCGTCAGCAGTGGTAAGGTCAACGGTTGCCTTATTGAAAACGCCCGTGGTCTTAGTGCCGTTGATGAGCGCCCAGGAAGCAAGCTTGTTTCTCGTCTTGTAGTACGCACGCACGAACTTCTTAGGCTTGGACTTAATATCGGCAGAAATGCCGGATTTCGCATCGTCAGCCATCTCCTTAGTGATGGTAAACTCCTTCATAAAGGCGATATGCTCGATGGTCTTTTTGAAGGTCATCTCAACGGAATCGTTCTCTGCGCCCTGACCTTCCTTAGCGTGCTGGAAGGTATCAAAATCGGATTCGCCGATGATGGTTTCAGCGTATCTGTTAGACTTCTCAACGTTAAAGAGAACGTCCACAATACCCTTGTGCTTCTCCTGGGCGTTGGATTCTGCCTCGATGAGCATTTTGATCGGGTGCTCAAACTTGCCGTACATAGCATCGTTCTTACCCGACATCTTGCTATAAATGAAATTAGACATTTGTACTTCCTCCTATTAGAATCTGACGGTGATCTTATCACCTGCTGCGGCTGCGCCGTTGAGAGCAACAACCTTTGCTACGCCGCTATCCTTAGTAGCGGTAACGCCGAGTGCATCAGTGGTAAGAGTAACCTTATCACCGGGCACGAGAGCTGCGGGAACTGCACTGCACTCTACCTCGTAAACCTGGTTGGATTCTACGCGGCAGGCTGCAATATTGCGCTTGGTGGCGCTTGCGGATACTTCACCCATAGAGATATGGGTAGGGGTTGCGGTAGCACCGCACTTAGTAAGCTTTCCGGCAGTGAGCACGAGAGCTTCACCGATAGCAACCGCCTCGGAGGCGGCTACGTCAAGGTATTCAGGCTCGGGCACGTTCTGTCTGCCGTTCTCGATCTTAATGAGCTTGAACATAGATTTTATCCTCACTTTTTCATAGTTTGTTTGTGGAGAGCGACAATTTCTTTATCGCTCATACCGGGGAAAAGATCTCTGTACTCCGCCATCTGCTTTTTGGTAATCGTGATAGATTTATCCTTTGAGCCTACGGGAACGTTGGAGCGCAAATGATCTTTGGTGCTGCTGAGGTTACGCGCCTGCTGCTGAGCAGCGCCGGCTACGCTTGTCATAACACCCTGGGGGTTGGCGGCGATATAGGCTTCCTCGGGAGAAAGCCCTGCATCCCTGAACTTGCTGAATTTTGCAAAGTTGGGGAACTCAAAAACGGATTTGTACTGCTTTGTGTTGGGGTAAGCCTTCTGAACTGCTGCAAGGTCGGCGCGGATCTTCTCGTCAAATTTCTGCTTCTGAACGAGGCGCATAGCTTCTTCCTGTTGCAACTTCTCAGCCTTTCTTCTGCGGTATTCCTCAACGGGAATTTCCGCAGCCTCGGCGGCAAGCCTCTCAAGACCTGCAATACCTTCGTTTTCATCCGCACCTAAGCTTTTCAGGGTGTCGCGGATCTGCGCATCTCTTTCGGCAATCTGCTTGTCTTTCGCGGCAATCTGCCTGCGGAGATTTGCAAGCTCAACATCCTTTGCATCGGGGGCGGTGGCAGGCTCTACTACTTCCGGCTTTTCGGTGGAGGGTGCTTCCTCAGCACCGCCGTTTTCATCCTGCCCTTTGTCAGCATCATCGTTACCTTCCGCATCTGCACCCTCGGAAGCCTCATCCGCTTCCTCCTCGGAATCGTTATCCTCGGAATCATCGGGAATAACAATGTTGCCTTCTTCGTCATAGTCAAACTCAATATCGCCTTCGTCTTTACCCTCGTCAGAGGTATCGTTCAGATCCTCATCGTCAAAACCGAGGTCAAGATCTTCTTCGTTGAGTTCGTCATTGATCTGATTATCATTCATAATCGTTTCTCCTTCTGCCTCTATGGGCTATTTTTTACTTAGACTTCTTGCCGTTGCGCAGGTCGTTGCCCTTTACTGTGGTGGACTTGGGAGAATCCTTAACAGTGTTAGGAGCTTTGATTACGCCGCCCTGGTTGGTGGCGTAGCGGTTACCCTTTTTAGTATCCTTCATAGCGCGTTTCCTCCTTTTTCTGATGTTTTGCTTTGAGATAGAAAAAGAGCCACATACACCTATATCGGTGCAGGTGGCTCTCATCTCATTGGATTTTGGCACGATTTGTTTGCTATTCGCTTTTTACGGTCCAAAGCTTGCCGCATCTCTTGCATTTGAAAGTAAGACCTTCGATCTTGCTCTCTTTCAAAAGACCGACCTGGCGGACCTTTTCTTTGCAATCAGGACAAACGATTTTCGTGATCTCCTGTTTCTCCGTTGGAGTAATGGTAATTGGCATAGTTTCATCCCTCCTGCCAATAATTATAGCATAATAATAACTGCGATTTGTCGCTATTTATTCTTGTTAAGAGGGTGTTTTTAACATAATTCTGCCGTTTCTTACCTCGAATCCGCACAGGGCGGCAAGCTCTGCCTTCTGCTGCTTATTCAGTTTACCCATCCTGAGTATGTAACGAAGCAGGAGCTTCTTGGCTCTCTCGGCACTCAATCCGCGCAGATCTCCATCCTTCAGGGCATAGCCCTTTGCGCATATTAGAAGAAGCTTCTGCTCGCTTGATACGTCAAGCTGGTTGATAGCCGCAACAACCTTTTTCCGTTTACTGCCGCTTATAGCATTTCCGAGCTTGTCTGTATCTGAGGTCAAGCCCTTTGTAGCAACGTGCAGCATAGCGAGGTTTTCAGCGCCTATAACGGAGGAAATAAGCACCGCGTTGCCCCTATCAATACCGAGCGCATCTTCAAGCGCCATATTGTAGTGAAGCTCGTACACGTAGTTTACCGCTTCCGCCTTCATCTCCTCGGAGAGCTTTTTGTATTTCTCTTTGGTAAAGAGCTTTTCAAGGGAAGCCTGGGAAGCAGAGTAGCTGCCTCTTACGGCTGCCTGTTGTGCCTCGTTCAGCTCGTACTCTGCGCCCTCTACCGTTATGGACTTTGGAGCGCTCTTAGGAAGCACTTTGTACCCCTTAGCTGAGAGGGAGTAAAGCTCGTTATGCACGGCTTCGCTCATATCCACGCCCATACGCTCATTGTAAAGCAGGCTGAGAATAAAGCTTGCCATCTCCACATCTTCATTCTCGATAGCTTTGTAAAAATCGTTTTTGTAATTCTTCTCGTAGAAAACATTGTCAATTTTGTACGCGGCTTCCGGGTTGAAGCGTTTTGTCAAACCGTACAGAACGTTATAAACGTTACGCACAGGCAAGCCCGTAATCTGTCCTACTGCGTAGGAAACCTTTTTAATGCGCGAAGCATAGTCTTGCTGCGTTGCTTTATTCTCGCAGATAAGACCTACAAGATCAACGATGCTCTTTACGCCGCTTATTAAATCATTAACGGCGGAGTAGGCATAGTTGTCAATATCGTAGCCTTCAGCAAAGGTGGCGTAAATGTCTTTGAAGATAGGCAAGCCGCCGAAAAGGTTGCCTATTGCATCTACAAGCATCGTCTGCGCTACCGTTTCATCCTCCTTCTGCTCCTTGTCATAAAGCCAGCGGAACAGTTGCGCAATACCTGCCATAAATACCGCCGTCAACACAAGCGCCGTTGTAGCCTTGCGGGCATTTCTCTTGGCTACTTTTAGCCTTGCCCTCAGCTCTGCCTTAACATCGGGATCTGTTGCTGCTTTGATTTTAGAGTGAAGCACAGAGATTTCACCAAACGCATCAATAACTCTGCCTATAACCTTCATACTATCCGAGGTAAACATTGTTACGGTGCGCAGGATCTCGTTGCTCGATCTCATAGCAGCAGAGCGCTCGGTTGCAATAGAGTTTTGCTGGGTTTCCTGAATAACTTTCCTGAGAAGCTTTCCTGCCTCTATTTTGTTAGCTTCTGTACCCACCTTAGCGCCGCCATTCTTTTCTACCTGGACCTGACAAGCGCCGAATACGCGGCAAACTACAAATCTATCCATCATACCAATAGGCTGCATAAGCACATCAGAAAATTTACCCACTTTCTGTATAGCTCTGCCTGCCTTGCTACGAGCCTTGCCTTGCTTATCGAGAACACCCTGTGCCATAGCGGCAGTGTTTTCGTATCTACGAAGCTCTGCGAGGGGGCAGTATTGATCTATTCCCTCAGAGGAGAGGAATACGCCTCGCGTGATACTGTCAGCATCCAGGATGCTTGACGAAGCAAAGATAGACGAAAGCTGAGTAAACCATACTTTAGGATTAGCGCCGAGCTGGAATTTTGCATAATTTCCACGAATAAGCCCCAGCGCTGCCATTCCTTCGCTTGAACCTGCTGGGATACCCTGAATATCAGAGATCAGCTTCATAAAATACTTGTTACCCTTAGCCCATACGTTCTCGCTTGCGGTACGCACGCTTATCGGGTGATTTCGGTTGCCCGAGGTATCCATATTGTAAAGGCGGTTAAAGGTTTCTATTGCAGGGGAGAGGTACGCATACTGACATACCGCGTGAATATGCCGCCTGAATCGTGCATCTGCACTCTCAATAGCGATCTCCTGCTTCGCGCCCTTAACTATATCCTTGTTGAAAGAGGAATTTGTTACGCGGTCATATTCCGCCTGCGCATCCGAGGTATCAATATTCTGTGCCGTGTATGCACGTCTGATAGGATAGTAATAGTCGGTGCTGGCGTTGGTAAAGCCGAGCCTCTGCATATCGCGGTCAGCCTTCAGCTTGCGTGCATCCTCGTTGTATCCTTTCTCAAGGATAGCCATATACTGACGGTCCGCATCGGTGAAGTGCTTTGCGATTTCTGCCTGCTGCGCGGTAATTGCCGCTTCAAGATCCGTTTCGCTGATATGCTCATCGGGCAAGAAGCCAGGCACTCTCACAACCTTGCCTTCAAGGTTTTTGAACGGGAAGCCGTTTATAGCGATACCCGCCCAGGCGTGCTTACGCTTCATAGTCATATAAAGGTCGATGAGCTGAATTTTCGGGATCTTCTGCCCTCTGTATTCTATAAGCTCCTCGGAAGCCTTTTCAATGTACTTTTTATTGCTGCGCAAAAACTCATCATATTCGCGCATAATACGCATTTCCGCTATCTCGGCATCGGTTGCCGCCTCGCGCAGATCCTCAAACATCTCGGTATAAAATCCGCGCTCGTAGTAATCCATTCTGCGCACAAGCGTAGCAGGATCGCTGAACATCTCCGCGTACCAAGAGCCTGAGAGCTTTGCGAATAAGCCTACCTTTAAGCCTTCGTTTGCCTGGGCTATGCCTATATATCTCTTTGCCTCGGGGAGCGCTTCAATCATTTTGCCGTTGCGGAACACTTTGCCATAATTCTCAACGAATTTCACGAAGTAGGACATAACATCATACATCGTAAGTAGCTCCTCTTTGGAGAAGCCCTTTTTACCTTCGGAGAGGGATTCCAGCATATCTGCAACACTCTGCACGTAAAGCCCGGGGTTTTTATCATCGACAAACTCAAGCAGCGGGTTGTCTTTGCGATACCACTGCAAAAGCTCGCCCATAATTTTGCGCGTGCCGGATACGTTCAGATTTCCTCTAAACTGTATCTTAGCAAGCTTTTCTATGGAATTTTTGAAAAGCTCACTGTCAAACTGCGTTGCGTTTGCAAACGTGCCGAGCCTAAGATCTTTCATCTTCTGTGCCTGGCTCATAAGCAAACCGAGGATGCGATCCCTGCCTTTGATTCTATCGTGCTCAGCCTTCCAAAATTCTGCTCTTGTGGAGTAGTATTCTATTCTGCCTTCCACAAGCCTTGAGAACTTGCTTTGCTCGCCCTCAGTTTCAAAGGCTCTCATAATATCAGCTTCAATGCCTGAAACGATTGCAAGCATATCCGCATCGGTTGCTTCCCAATAAGCAGAGATCCACTTATCTTTTACATCCTCGCGTGCCCTCTCGTACATAGCATCCAGCTCCATAAAGGCTTCTACCGGGTGCATATCTTCAAGCTCACTCATTCCGGGCATCTCGCGGGCAATATCTACCGCAAACACATCCATAGGAACGCGACTTGTGCCTTTCTTGCCCTTGTATCCCCATCTACCGAGGATCTTTTTCAAGCCCGCCTTGTCGGCAATATGGCGTATCTCGGAGAGATATTCAGGGTGAAAAGATATTTTGCCGATATAGGTGCTGAGGTAGGAGAGCCTTTCCTGCGCTTCCATAACGTCAGGGTTTTCAACCTTTGCCTCCGTAACCATCGTAGCAACAATAAACTCCGCCATATCGTGAGCGAAGGTCTGCCGCGATTCCAGGTCAGTGCAATCGTTAAAGCCTTGCCATAGAGCATCTGCCAGCTCCGCCCTCGTCTTTGCAGTGAGGTCCGATGTACCAAACATTCTGCCGATAACTTCAAGCGCCTTACCTTTGGAGAACACCTGATAATGCGTATTGTTGGCAATAGTTTTCTTCATCTCGCCTATGGTGAGAGTAGAAGCGCCGGGCTTCCTCGGTATGCCTCTCTCAAGCACTGCCTCAATATCGAAGCTTGCACCGTCTGCATCCGCGTTCATATCAATATCACCGAAGATAGCATCAAGATCCTCATCACCTGTAAGGGCATATCTTGTATCAGGGTTGCTGGAGGGGGCAGTATTGGAGGTAAGCTTTGCCTGCTCGGACCTGAAAATAACAGATTCCGTATCGAGTATAAAGCCATCATACTCCGTACCGTTTACCTTGTTGAAAAGCTCTACCGCCTCAACAAGATCGCCTATCGCGGTCAGGGATACATCATAGAGCATAGCAAAATCGCTCTTGCCCTCGTACACGCTGCGCAGCACTTCGGCTACATCGTATGTACCGTAGTTTTCAATGCTATAATCCTCGTTTTCCGCCACTGCATTGAGAAATTTTCTCATCTGCATACGGGAAATTGTCTTTTTCGTAGCAGAGAGGGGATTTGTAATATTGAGATAGTAGCCGCGCACCGTGCCGTAGTGCCGCGCCTGGTCTGCGCTATTTGTGAAATAAAAGCCCCTGCCGTAGAGATTGGAAGCCTTAGACTTCTTCTTATCGAAGGTGAAGAACTCCTCGGGAGCGCCCTGATACATCACCTGAAGCCTGCCCTCGCTATCAAGCTGCTTGGAGGCATCAAAATACTTCCGTTGGTCGCTTGTAAGCTCTGCGCCGGTGCTATCGCTCTCAGGAAGGGCGTAGCGTATGTCGGGAGAGGCTGAAGGTGTTTTGTTCGATGCAAGCTTTATTTGATTCGCCTCAAACGCTACTATCTCATCTCCCGTAGTGCTCTGTATAACACCATCGTACCCCCTGCGGCGTAGCTCCTCATTGAATTGCTTTCCTGCACGCTGCATAAAGTATTCAGGAAGATGCTGCTCGATATAGCTATATCTTTTGTCTGAAAGATAAGTAATAGCAGCGGAGAGCCTGTATTTTTCTGCCTGTTCCCGCGTTTTGAATCTGCCGCGAGGATAGTAGCTTTCAAAATTGTGCTCGCCGTATTCCTCCATAGCATCAAGAATACTATCGTACTGCTCCTGAGTGATAGTACCATCTTTCAGGAGATACGAAGCCCACGAAGCTGAGGTAATATACTCATCTTTGATAATTTTTTTGATCTCTGATGGTATATCAAGAGCCTCCACGTTGTCAGATACTTTATATCCAAAATATTCTGTATCTCCTTCGTAAATGCTCTCAACAGTAAGGCGTTCACTGTTGTATATGCTTTCAATTTCATCCGCCAGCTCTATGAAGTTTTTGCTTTGGGAACTTTCTGCATTTCCTTCGCCGTCAAAGCCTTCCACAACATCTACCGTAAGTGTTTTTGCAATCTCGGGGAACTTCCTTGCCATATTTATTACGAAGCTTGCGAAATCAAAATAAATATCGCCGTCTGCAACGCCATCATATTGCCCCATTTCTTCAGAGAAGTTAAATGGGTTTTTGATATTCAAGTAGCATTTGAGCACCCGCCTTCCGTAAGTACCCGCCTCGTACTCAGAGAACGCAAAGTAGAAGCCCCTGCCATACCAGCCGGCATCGTTTGCTGCGCCTATAAGTTTTTTATCAAACTCATAGAACTCGCCACTGTTTGTGCCGTGATATACAGGGAGAAGGCTACCCTCGGGGGATATTTCAGCATATCCATCCTTTTCCACGGCTCTTATTTGGCTTTCGGCAAAAAACTCTCTCTGCTCGGGGGAGAGGGGGTTGCCTTCGCTATCGGTTTCGGGTAGAGCAAACCTTATATCCCTGCTATATGGGCTAAATCTCTTGCTGAGAGGGATAATTTTGCCCGCATCGTCATAGGTGATGGGATCTGCCGATTTTATCTGTTCAGAGTGGAAGGCAACAATTTGTACGCTTTTTTTACCTTCTCCAATAGTATCGGCATCAAACCGGGTATCCTTTATGATTATTCCGTCATACCCTTGCGAAACAAGGCTTTCTTTGTATTTTTTGACAACATCAGCACCATTTTCAAGCCTCATTCCCAATCCGCCAACGTTTGCATCTTCAGCGGTTTTTCCCGCCAATTTGTATATTTCTGTTTTGAATTGCTCATAGGAATCTGTGAAGATCAAATCGCCTCGTTTTGCCCGCAAGCTCTCTATCATAACTTTACAAGAAACAAGCTCATCGGCAATTTTCTGTGCTTCCAAAAATGTCTTTTCGTCAACGTTTTGCGAATTTTTAGGCGCTGTTTTTCCGTTCGTTCTGATGTATTCGCTTACCGACCACCTTGCAAGCAAGCCAAGCTCATTAAGTTCCTCGTACAAAGATTTATACTTTTCTTCGGCATCCGCAATTTCTTCATCGACTTTTTTTATGGCTTCGGAATCCATTTCTGTGGTAGTAAACACTTTCGGGTTTTCAATCTTCAGCCAGCTTTCATATACTTGTGGATTGTTTTCATCAGTTCCCCAGGTTTCGCTTACCCAATTTTCCGCGCCTTTCCTGGTAGCGCCAAACCAAAAACCGATTTTAGATTCTATGCCACCATAAAGCCCGGATTTTCCTTCGTCAAAAACAGTGAATGAATTGTGTGAGCCGTGATACCCCTTAACTGTATATCCTGCCTTCTTTGCCGCTTCATCGACCATAGCCTGCACAGTATCCATATCTCCGCTTTCAACGGCGGCAAGATATGCCTCATCTGTCAGCGCAAAACGCTTTTTCTGAGGTTTTTTTGAAGAATTTTCGCCAGGGGTATTGCTTTTTTTCTCAGAATGAGTTATAATAAGCTTGTTCTCAGCATCTCCTAACGGAGCCGGGGAGGCGGATTCGTCCGTCATACTCTGTTGAGGACTTTTTTCTTTTTCGATAAACTTTATCTCATAAAGAAACTGTTTTGATCCCTTATCCCTCACCACCACTTCTATATCAAAGCCATCATAAGAGCCTTTGAAGCGGTGCATAGCGACAACACCTTTTTTTGCCTCATTCTCCAAGCCGTGTATCTCCGTATTAGATCCTTCGTAGGTGCAGCTTCTAAGTATCTCGGCAAAATGCGGGATAGCTTTAATTCTCGCATTTACCTCGCGCATATTTCTGCCCTTGTTGGAGAATATGTTTTTATTCTGAGTGAATTTATCCGTGAGGATTCTAATGCTTTTTCCGCCCGCATCAAGTCTGATGCCGAGCGTGCCAAGCTTAACAAGGTCATTTTTGAGCCTTTCAGCTTTACCTTTTGATAAGGCAAACCTTGTATCCGTATCAACATCCGTGTTTGTTACAATGGGTGCTTCCTCGTCATTATCGCCTGTAACGTGCATATAATCGGTTTCTGTGTTCGTTACGGGCATTTTTTTCGCTCCTGCGCCCTCTAACGCAATCGAAAGAGCGTTGTTACCCTGGTTGCGCTCCGCAAGGCTCTCAAAGAGCGCTTTGTACTGTCTTACGAATTTACGAGCCTGCGCCGACAAGCCCTGAACAGAGGAATATTCCCGGGCGGATTTACGGAAGAAGGAAAGCACCTTATCTGCGAAAGAAGGCTCTTTTGAGAGAATATAAGCCCAGGCATCCGCGCTTCTGAAAACTTCCTCTGCGCCCGCTGCGGCAACCTCCTCCTCGGAGATAGCCTGAGCTACGGAAGAATCCGTGCCAAGCTTCTTATAGAACTTCTTGTATCTCTTGCGCACTTCCTGCGCTTTTTCGGGGTTGCTTCTCTCCAGGAGATCTCTTGCCTCTCTAAAGAGCTGCAAAGCGCGTTTATCGCCGTCAGCAAAAAGCTTATGGAACATCTCGTGCCCGAGGATAACTTCATACGTTCTCGCTTCGGAGTTGTTAGGATTTACATAGATAGTATTGCCGCTTATAGCGCCATCTCCAAACGCCCTCTCGGCATCGAAGATAACGTTTAAGCCCGATTTTGCCGCAACCTTTGCGAACACAAGAGTTTCAGCATCAGCAAGACCGTGCGCACGCGCCTGCCTTACCGTCATTCTGATAGCCGCCTTGTTAGGCTCGCTCAAAGAATTGTAATCGGGGATATTCTCAGCCGCATACGCATCTATCTCGGTTGTTTCTCTTGCAAGGTTGGTTTCCTCGGTGAACTGCATTGATTTTGCGGTGGTAGTCTGCCCGGAAGTCCAAAACCTTTTGAGGACCTGGTTTACATCCTGCACCGAGAGGGCGCGGCTAATATTTCCTCCGTCATAGTCATAGAGGCGGTATGTATCGCCTTCCTTGAAGATAGCCATATTAACTGAGCCGTCCTCGCTGGTATAGCGGTAAACACCGTCCTGCATATTCTTGCGCAGCAGGTGAGGCAGGGGCTTTGCACTCTCTGCGCCCTGCTCAAGAGCGCGGCGCATACGTTTGGATTGTTCTGCGAACTCGGATATACCGCCGTTAGCATTAAATTCTGCTACTCTCGTTCTCAGCTCGTCTATCGTTACCTTAGACCAATCCTCGATACCGAGAGCTTGACCGAGCGCCTGCATTTCTTCAGGCTTGCCCTTTTCAATAAGGCGGTTGAGATCTGCCGTATTCGCAAGATTTTCACCGTTAAGCATAGCCTCAGCCATTCTGCGCGTATCCATCATAATACCGCCTGTTGCCTCTGCTACTGCAAGCGTTGCAAGGGTGGAGTTTTCGGAGAGGGCTTTTCTGAGCGACTTGGCAAAGGTTTTTGCCTCTGCATCCGTCAGCGTGCCAGCCTTAGCCTTCTCTACAAGGGAAGCATCAATGCCTGAAAGAATTTGCTCGGCAGTTACTCTGATAGGCTTGCCGTTGGCATCCGTCATACCGAAAGCAGCATATCTCTGCGCTGCGTTCTCCGCATTGAATACAAGCCCTCTTGCGCTTCTCTCGATATAGGGATGAAGGTGAGCTATAACGCTCGTTCTCTTGAGCTTACCCAGGTACATCAAGTCTTTTGCCTTGAAAGTAACGTTGCCTGCCTTTACGCGCTCAAGTAGCTCCTCAGTGGTAGCAATACCATTATTCTTTTTAAGGCTCTCTGTGAGCTTATTATAGGTATCCTGCGCCGATTGGAAAGCCTCTATATTCGTATCGTTCTTGCCCTCTGCATCAGCAAGCGCTCTGCCTGCTTCAATAACGCCAGCGTATGTACCACTCTCGGCGGCTTTTTTGCCCGAGAAATAGTTTACGGTGGTATTCACGCCTGCGTTAATGCCGATAGACGATCCCGACATTACCATACCCGAAAGACCGCCAACCATAGCGGCATAGAAGATCTCCTGTGCGGAGGCATTTTCTGCATCCGGGTTGTAGGTCATTCTCTGATATACAGGGGAAAGGAACTCCGCAAGACCTTCCTCAAAGGCTTCCGTTACAAAGTCCTCACCTATCTGCTTAAAGATAGCTTTTGCGCCCGTCTTTGCCACCGTTTCTGCGGTTTCTTTTGCGGCGGTTTTTCCAAGAGAGCTGATAATTCTACCCGTACCTTTTCCGATACCGGCAGTAGCAAATTCAATGCCCGCTTCGGTGATGCCCGAGAGAGCGCCGTATCCAAACTCTTTGCCCGTAAGCTGCCCTGTTTCTCTGTATGCTTCCTTTGTTGCATTACCAGCCGCGCCAAAGCCCGCGATACCTGCGGAAATACTGCTGATAATGAGCTTTGCGCCCACTCCCGACAGAGATCCGCCTGAGAAATAGATAATAGCCGCACCTGCCGCAGCGCCAGCAAGTGCAGGAAGGCTCGTACCGATACCCCCCGCTACATCACCCGCCACCTGCCAGCTTGAAGAAGGGTTAAACCACTCGTCTGCGTGATTATAATTCACCCAATCGCTTGCAAACTGCTGCTCAGCCCAATCGTCAGCACCAAAGAGCTTAGCTATACCGCCTGCGGTATAATCCCATATACCCTCTATGCCCGAAAGGAAGCCAAGACCTATTTTTTCGCCAAGATAGCCAAGACCGCCGAAGAAGCCTCCGCTATTCTGTTCTGCCAGCTCTTGCGCCCTTTTTGCTTCTGCCTCTTTTGCCGCTTGCGCTCTTGCGTAAACGTTTGAGGCATTCATTTTTCCGAGTGTACCCAGCCCCGTAGGAGAGCTGAGCACACTATTTTTTTGTCCTAATGTGGTTATATTTGCCATAATAACCTCCGTTTGTTATTTGGCATATTTTTCGTACATAGCCTTCAAGTATGCCTGGTATGTTCCGTATTTCTGCTTGTCGCTGTTGTTTCCTCGCGCAAATTCAGTTTTCGTTCTAATGCCCGGGTTGTATTTCGCAACATCTTCATAAGTTAATGTGCCCGAATCAGCCTTTTGCGCAATCTCACTGTCGGACGGATAGGTTACCGCCGTTTTTCCCTTTATTTTCGATGAGGGGGCGCTTTCAAGGAACGCCGCTACTGCTTTGTCTATTGTGCCCTGATCGTTATCGGATTTGAGTTTCACCCATCCGTTTTTCTTTCCGTACAGATAAAGATTGCCGTTATAGCAGACAATCTTTCCGGGCTTATCATCACTGCTGATGGATGTATCCGCGCCAACGCCAAAGAACCAGCCGCTGCCTTCTCCGTCAATAGAAGGTGTTTTGCTTGCGCTACCCGTAGCAAGTTTATTAAGAGCATTTATAGTAGCCGAATCCGTAACGGTTGCTCCGCAAAGCAAATCAAACTCCGTATCTTTATTTCTCGAAGTAGAACCGAGGGTAATATCAACATCGTCATTTTCTCTGCCTGTTCCAAGACCTTCGATAAACCAGCCTCCCGAAACAGTATTGCTTGATGCCGCACCGATAGATCTCATCTTCTCCACGTACTGCGAAGCAGTGAGCTTGCCCGATTTGTACTGATACGTTACGCCCTGGGAGCTATTATTGAGTAATGCGGTGATCTCATCGTAAGTTGCCTTGTCGATGTTTCCATCACGATAAAGAGCATCTGCATCCGCAAAAGCGCCTGCGATATTATCAACGTTACCCGAGTTAAGCATATCAACAACGCCGTTATAAACGTTCCTGTTCTGCTCAGCCTTAGCCTTTGCGGCATCGTCTGCGGTAAGAACATCGTTTTTAGCCATATCGTCATAATCTTCCTGCGTGTAGTAGGAAGGATCGTACTGCGAATTAGCAACAACATCCTTGTAATTAACGCTGGAATCGGTTGCCTTTGCTTCCTCCTTCTTCTGCTCGTAGGCTGCCGCGCTATCAATAAGCGCCTGCTTTTGCTCAGGAGAAAGACCATAGGTATCCGCAAGGCTTGCAAGCTGATCCGCGTTATACTCGCCCGTATTAGCGCCACCGAGCAAAACGCCAAACATTTCATCCGCGTAAGCCTTTTCCGCCTTAGCCTCAGCTTCTGCTTCATCAGCCTTTTTCTGCTGATATACGGCAATATCCTTTTCGTTCTCGGCAAGCCCCGTTTTATACGAAATCTCAGCCTCGTTCCTCTCGCTCGCCGCGTTATAATTTGCATCCGCAATTCTTTCATCGGCTTCCTTGTTGGCATCGGCAACACTTGCGTTATAGCTACTGTCAGCAGCGTAGATATTGCCCGCATAGGTCTGATCCGCCTCGTACTTGGCATCTCTATTTGCGCTATTCGCAGCATAGTCTGCCGCCGCTTTATCCTGATTTGCCTTAGTGAGATTTTCGTTATAGGTCGTATTGATAGCATACACCGTATCAGCGTACTTGCTTTCGGCATTAGCTACATTCTCGGCATAGGTTGCATCGGCTTCAAGCTTTTTCTCATCCTCGGCATAACGCGCAGCTCTCTTAGCCGCTTCCGCATCAGCATTTACCGCCTGGACCTCTCCTCGTTGCGCTGCATAAGCCTGCGCATTAAGGTAATCACTATAACCGCCTCCTGTAAGCCCCATAGAAGCAAGAGCCTCGGCATTTGCACCATAGGTTGATTTGTTTTGCTCGTAAGCGCTACTTGCATCTACAATGCCTCGCTGCCTTGCAATATCAGCCTGTTCGTACTCGCGTACTCTTGCGGCTTCCGCTGCGGCATATACCGCCGCTTTTGTTTCTTCCGAGAGGGAAAGCAGGATCTGCTTTGTTTCCTCCGCATACTGCATACCCGATTCTTTTGCAGCATTGATGCTTGCAAGAAGCCGATCGTACTGCTCCTGGTTAAATCCAAGAGCTGCCATAAGCGCCTGATCTGCGTATGTATATGCGTTATTCTTGATGGTTTCCGCTGCGGCGTAGTCGGATTCTTTTTGCGTTCCTGCCGCCGCAATAGCATCGTTTCTGATGCCGTTTATCTCGTCAACGAGTTGCTTGTTTTGCGCATCAATTCCCGCAATAGCATCCGTGTAAATATCCTTCAGCTCGTCAGGTACGCCCTGGAGGTATTCAAGGTAACTATCGGTTGGAGCATTTGCCGTTGCATCTCCGCCAGCAGTTGTATTGGAAGGCGGGCTTGCTTCGGGCGCGGGTGTCGCAGGGGTGGGCGTAGAAGTGGTTTCCGTAGCAGGTGTATTTGCTTCCGTATTTGCGTTATAGGAAAGATCCACCTTTTGCGGTGCAGGTGCGCTTACAGGCGTTATATTCGCTCCGTATGAGTTGCCGAAAGTGGAGTTGTTCACGTTAGGGTTGCCAATAACTACGCCCTCATCTGTTACCCCTCCGTAGCTTCCGCCTCCAGCCGCAGCGCCTACCTGGACTACATTAGCGGCATAGGAAAGGGTGTTAGGTCCTACAAAATTACTGCCCGTAGGAGAAACGGAAGGAATCGTTACCTGCGAGCCGCCTACAAGATTTCCACCCTGGAATGAATACGAGGGAGGCGTTACGGGGGAAGGTCCACCGCCGCCATCATAGAGGCTCACTTGCGCGAGATTGTTTTTATACGTTAGCACTGTTCGTACCTCCCTTTAATGCTTTGATTTGCTGGAGAAGCTTATTCTCGTAACCGGCTCTGTTCTTCACATCCTCGGTAAGCCTTGCAATCTTATCCTGGTAGCCTGCAATCTCGTTCTGACGGGCAATTTCCGCCTTGATGCGCTCAACGTTATCGTTAGCCCAGGGATAGTGCGCCTTCTCCATATTCTGCCAAAAGATGAGCTGGGTTTGAGGCAGCGCGGGATCTCCGTATGCTCCGCTTTGGAAGTTCTGCCTATTCTCCTGCCATAAAAGCTCTCTTGATTTCTCAATATCTATGGTCGCATCGGTGCGGAACAGATACTGATCGTTGTAGTAATACTCGCCAGCCTCATCCCTCTCGATGAAGTCATAGCGGTTAAAGAGATAATTTTGCAGGTTGCCCTGCGCATCTCTGTATGTAGCGGGGCGCGGCTCGTCTGCGTATGCAAGGTAGTATTGGAAGATGATCTGATCTATCTCGGCATACGCGGCATTTTTCATCTGCCGCTTGGAATCCAAACGACCTGCCGCCTGCTGAATTTGGAGCTGCTTAGCTCTACCACTCTGTGCGGAGCTATCATACTGCCCCTGGTAACTGTCAGTGATGCCGAGGATGCGCTTTGCGTGGTCGTAAATACGATCTGCTTCCGCAATATCCTTTGAAATATCCACCGACAGATCAAGTCTGCCGTACTGCGCGTAGGTGTTAGGGTTAGCCTTAAATACCTTTTGGAAGATGGAATTATCCATATCTCCCGCAAAGTCCTCGGGTACGATAGGATAAACACCGCTTCCGAGGGTTTTCTGAAGGATGCGGCTCTCAATCTTGTTTACCGCCTGCTGCTGAGGTCTTATAAACTCGCAATCGCTCTGACCGAGCAGCGAATCCTCCTCAGAGGTATTCTTACGAATAACAACCGGGAGAATGTTAGGCGTATAGAACGGCAGGCGCGTTTTCTCCATCTTAGGCACTTGCACGTCAACCATAAGGGGCGCGAAGCCACCGCCTGCATCTTCAAGAGCCATACTGCCATCAACCTCAAGCACCTGCTGCTTCTGCGTTTCAAAAACAATTTGACCGTCCTTAATAACCTCGCTCATAGCGGGAATGATATTGCCATCGGATTGCACAATATCCCTCTCCAGCTCCTCATAATCCTCGTTCTGAAGCTCGTAGAAGCTATCCTTTGCGTTCTCGCAGGTACAAAGTTCCTCGCGCTTGCCGCAGTGCTTACAGATGCGGCGCTTGCGTGCGTAGTAGTCCTCAATATCAAGCAGCTCGGTTTCGCCACTCCATACGTACTCGCAAACCTTATCCTCTGCATTTTTGTAGTAGCACACGTAGAGGGTTGCGGTCTTATCATCTGCGTTTTCCTCGCTCTCGGCATCGTCTGCAACCTCAAGAGATACGCCGTACTTGCGCACTATATCCTCTTTGGTCGTTTCAAAGGTTATGAAGCAATACTCCATATCCTTGACCTCGTAAATATTAGGCTGCCCTACAAAGCGCGTAGGCGAGAGGCAGGAGATCTTTACATCTCCTACGGTGTTGTGCGTTCTGATGGAATTATCCCACTCAATGAGCCATACAGAGCCGCCATAAATGTAGGAAAGGCGCTCATCCATATCGTTCATCTTCTCAAATGCCAGCTCATCTCTCTTGTTGCGCAAGAGGGTTTCTACGCTCTTTGCGTTGCGCTCGTTGCGCTCGCTCTGCATCTTAGGAGAAGTGCAAGGGTTAGGGATATACGTTGTTACCTGGCTTTCAATAAGCTCGTAGGTGATATTCCATACGTGAGAGGCTTCTACATTAGAGCCGTCAATCTTGGTGCTTCCTTTGTACTGCTCAGCGTGCTGCGCAAGCTTAGCAAACAACGCCTCAAGCGAGGATCGGGCTTCTTGGTAGAGGTCCTGGAAAAAGGAGAGCTTTGTGCCTCCGTTTAATTCGATTCTCATATATCGGGTAAACCTCCGTATTTTTGTATAAGTCTATTTCGCTCCTCGTCTGTTCTCGCGTTACGCCAATCCTCAAGCCAATCCTGGCGGTATTTCACGCGCTTGGAGGAAGCGGATCGTGCCGGGGATACCCAATAGATCGCAAAGTAACGCAGCGCATCGGGAGAGTGTGTAATCTCGTGAGGCTCGTTGAGCGTGTCTGTCGGGTGTTTTGGATCTCGCAACAGTTCGGGGAGATGTTCAATTAAAGTAGGGCAAGTTGTGAAGATATGTAGGCGGCACTTGCCGTGCTTATCCTTTGTCAAAAGCTCCTTGATGGCAAGCCAGCCTGCCTCTCGGTCATTATTTGATTTCGTAAGGGATAGCCCCGCCTCATAAAAGAGCGCCGCCTTGCTCTTGCCCGTTTCCTGCGACCTATTCCATAGGTCAGGGGGCGCAAGCACTGCGTAAATATTTTCGTCTTTGAGCGTGAAGTTGTTTATAGCCTCTGCCGCCTTGCGTATAGGTAAATCGGGCTTGCAAAATTCCTTATACACATAGCAGTTATTATTGTTATCTACGGCTATCCAATAGGCTGCAAGCATATCCAAGCCATAGTCAATAGAGATATAGCGCCGCCATTCCTTTGGAATTTGAAACGGTGCGCAGGTATGTAGCTCGCGGTCAAACTCGTTGAAGTATTGCCCCTCAGCAACATCCCAAGAGCCGTAGCGCCAGCGCCGCCTCATATCCTCGGGAAGTGAATCAAGCTGCTTTACATAGTCGGGGTTTTTCTCCATCAGGATTTGGTTATCATCTACCAGGGATTGAATAAACCTAAATTCGCTGGGATCTTCGCCCTCTTTGTATTTGCGGCTTACAAACAACCTTTTTACCCACAGGAAGCCTATTCCGTCAGGGTTACAGGTCAGATACATTCGTTTAGGGAAGTTATTAGCACCACGCAAGCAAGCTTTTAAGACGTTAAATACAAGCTCAGAGAACTGCGTTGCTTCTTCCAAGAAGATAACATCATACTCCTGACCTTGATACTGCAAGGCATCGGTATCATTATCAAAGAAGGAGCACTTAATTCTTGAGCCATTAGGGAATACAAAGGATTTATCAACCTCTTTGTACGGCACATACCTCTGCGGCAGATCCGCTTTGAGAGGGAGTATATGGTTGTCGCGCAGGTCAAGGTAGGTTTTACGGATGATAAGGATTTTTATGCCGCCCCACTTCATAGCAAGGCGCTTTGCCTTCTCTCTTACAGACCAGCTTTTGCCGCCGCCTCTCGCACCGCCAAAAGCCACATATTTCTCCGTAGCAAGCATAAACTCTTTCTGCTTAGGCTGCGGCTTTCCGAGCGAGATTTTAACGATCATTAGTTGCTTTCCTCGTCTATCTCATCAGAGCCGTAGTCAACACTGAAGGTGATGGTAGTATCGTTGGTTGTCTTGTCGCTCATACCGTGATCGTTGGAGAGCACAAACTTCGTGAAGTTGCTATCGTAGTGCTTCATTATGCCGCCTGCCTTGCCGATGCCGAGCTGCATATTTTTTGCTATCGCGTATGCGGCTGAAAAACGGGGGTGCTTCTCGCACCAATTCAGAAGCGTTTTGTGCGTTACGCCAATGCTTGCCGCAAACAATTCAAAGGTGGGAAATTTAGGCGGCATCATAATAGGCTCTTCACTTTTGAGAGTTCCATCTTTGTAATAACTTCGCTTATAAACGTACTCAGGGGGGCGCTCCTGAAAGTAGGCTACAAGCATATCTGCATACTTCTCGCAGTATTTCTCAGCGATCTTGTTTCCAAGCTTAAACCTGGTGCTTTCGCCGGTAGTGTTTCCTTTTGGAAACTGTCCGTTGTTTTCGCTCATTTGCTTTGATCTCCTTTCCTTGCAAAACAAAAGAGCCGCGACATTCCATTTTGGAACGTTGTGGCTCTGACCTCATAGGGTATATGGCACATTATCTGTATCATATTTTACCATAGTTTTAGGTGTGATTTGTCGCTATTTATCTTGGATTTTTATGTAGCGGCTTTGCTTAGTATAGATATATACTAATAGTTAATAACTATTAAAATACTCAATAATAGCTTAGGGAATGGCTTTTATAGTTTATATAAGGCTCATTGTTACGGCTATATCGTGTACGAGCTTTCGCCTGCGCCGATAGTATGCGTTCTTCTCCATTATTACGGAGCACCCGGACCTGTAATAGCCTCTGCCTTCGGCTATATCGCTTATGATCTCTTTGCGTATCCCAGGCTCTATATCCTCCAGCGCCTTATCTACGATGGCGTTTAGCTCGATGCTCTTTTCAAGGACCGCGCCTGTTACGGTAGAGTATTTAATTATCTTCTCGCGCCTATCGTAGTCAGCGCAGATGGAGTTTACGATCTTTACAACCGTTGAAGGTATCTCCCACTTGAAATATATTCTTTGCCTCGCCATCGTTTTTGCCTCCTATTCCTTGTCGCTCGATACGAGCTGATTATATCTGATGATCCAGGACAGATGCACCGGGTTTCCTGTTGCCAACCTCAGCGCAATTCTGTGCGAGAGGGAAGCAAGCTCTTTGCTTTCAAGTCTGCCGCCGTTTGCTCCCTGGTAATGCGTGGGCTTGCTCAGCTTGCCCGAGGGGCTTGTTACCTGGTTGCAAAACTCGCATAGCGGCGTATTAACGTTTAGGCAGTTTGCGCACTCATAGGGGCGCACTGTTTCATTCCTTGCCATCGTTTTTAGCTCCTAACTTATTGTATTTTTCTATCAGCCTTATGGCATCCGCAGCGGTGTAGCATACGGCAGTAGCATATCCCTCTCCCTTGAGAGTGTTAAGCCACTGTATCTGATCCTTTGTAGGCTTATTATCGCCGTACTTCATCTCGATAGCGAATCCGTGATAGCCTCCCCGCGCCCTTGTGATAAGTAGATCGGGAAAGCCCGGGCGCAAGCCCATACGTTTCAGCCTCGCACCGTAGGCGGCGCTGCGCTTGCCTTCGTTTGCGGTATGAGTTACGGGAATACCGAGCAGATCACAGTATTGTATAACTGCAATCTGCTCATCTTCTTCCGAGGAGGCATATACAGGCTTCTTTGCCTTAGCCATATAGCCACCCCAGGTAAAACGCCGTGCCGGTGAGAATTGCCATAGCGATAGTGCCGCACACTGCTACAACCTTCTTGCCTCTCATAATGCCCGAGGACGTTACGAGGAAGGCTATCAGAGTGCACACATATAAGGCTATCTCCCAGGGCTTCATTTCAGGTCGATACCTTCAATCTGCGCCCTTACCTCCAGGCAATAGAGGTACTGCCCCATAGCCTGCGCCTGATGTCTGAGAAGATCAAGCGGGCAGGTAGGCTCAAATTCAAGCTTGCCGGCATCCGCCTTTACAAGCATAGCGTGGAGCTTGTCATAGCGGATCTTGGTCTGCTGGTATTCCGCCTCGAAGCGCTCCTTGTAGTCGGGGCTAAGCATACCCTCTACGGTCTTGTAGAAGGGAGAGGAGAGGCGGGCGCTCTCGTCAGGATCAGGCTCGCGGCAGCTCTCGCACGCACACTTCTCGGGGCAGGGATCGTAGAGGTCGCAATCGCCGTTCTCGGCAGGTAGCGAAAACTCCTCCAGGTGTTCTGCGCAGTATGCACAGATAGGCTCGTGGTTACAGGTTTTGCATTTGGTTTCCATAGTTTTGGTGCTCCTTTTGAAATATTTTTGTTATTTATTATCAGTGTGCTGATAATCTTGGTCGGGGATGGGCGGCTCAGGGAGCTTCGCCCAAAAACGCACGTGTCTATTGCTGAAGTGCCCGGGAATAATCGCATACTCCGTTGAAGGAATTTTATGCTCGGGATAGAAATGCGCCGTGCATACCGTGCCGGACTTACCTACAACGAGATACGTGCCATTCTCGGAGGGCAATTCATCCGCAACAGAGTGCCAAACAACGCCGCGTGCTTCATTCAGAAGGCGCAGGTTTTTCTCGGCTTCTCGGTGGTAGAAATCCGCAATGGCGCGGAGATCGTCAATGTTTGCATCCTTGTTCTGCACGTGCCGCATAAGCGCTTCGCGCATATAAGAGCCAACGTACTGCGAGGCAAGGTCAAATCTTTCGGCAGTGTCGAGGGGATGCAATTTCGTAGCAGCATCAAAAGCCCTCAATACATTCAGATAGGCTTCAAGAATATAGGCTGCCTCGTTGAGCTGCTGATTCTTTTTAAGATCTCCCAGCTCAAACATCGTACCCGCTATCCCTCTCACATTGTTAAGGATTCTCGTCATTTCGTCTAATGGGTGCTGAGGTTGCATAGCTTTCTCTCCTTTGTATTTCGTGCTCTATGGCGGCTCTGATAAATTCCTCGTCTATGAGCACAAGATCGGTGTAGCCGTTTTCCAGGCAGTATTGCTGAATTGCTTTGATGATCTCCTTGTCAAAGAGATCCACCACTTTTGCGTGTATAGCTGCCTGAAATCTATACACAAAATCATCATCTAACCCTGACGGAATCCCAGGGGCAACGACTTGCGGCTGAATTTTTATGTATTTACCGGGCGGGAGCTTCATTCTGCGCCCTCCTTTAATGCTCTTTCCGCTTCTTCTTGGGTGAGAAAGACGATTTTGCCGATGTCTTTAGGCTTGAAACTGCCGCAGTTGTATGCTTCGTAGTAATCCTCATCGTCCGTGTCGAAATCAGTTCCGAAGCTCCATCCAAAACCACTAATGCACCTTAGTACAGTTACAGTAAGGTAAGCAATCCCTTTTTGTCCGTTCCACTCCCACGGCATATATAGCAAATCCCCCATTTTTACAGGCAGAGCAATAACGCCGTTAGCCAGGAGAAAATCAGCCGTGATGCCCTCGGGCGTATCAGATAGGCTTACGCCCGCCTTTCGTACAAAAGAGGCTTTCTCGGGCGTTTTGAGCAATTCTGTGAGGCGTTCTTTTTGTGTCATTCGCTTTTCTCCTTTCACCATTCGTCAATATCAAATTCGGGATGCTCAGCTTTTTGAAAATCTACATAGCAATCGCAACAAAACCAACCGTTAGGGGATTTGTTAGTCCTTATCAGAAGCGACTGCTCAAACCTTTTGCCACAATCACCGCATTTTCGGTAATACTTGCGTTTTTTCTTCTCTCGGTTAGGCTTCATTTCTGTACCTCCCGTTTCTTGTAGGCTCTTTCTTTGGAATAGTAATGCTTGCATCTGTCGATGCCATCAACGCCCGCAAAATACTCTTGATAAGGGCATACACACTTATGGATGCAGTTGCGGCAACGTTGTTTATTCGTCAGTTTCTTCATTGGAATCGTCCTCGCTTTCCAGGTTGATTATATTAACGATAACTACATTGTCGTAGCAATAAGAATCACGCAGTTTGCGTTCTATTTCCCTTATAGCATCAATACTCAGTTTTTTGGTACTGACAACGATTTCGGCGTTTCCGTAGCCGTGCCCGTGTTTACTGATAAAATAATAAACAATAAAAAGCTTATTCATTTGATGCCTCCACGTACATCCAGCTCTGCGGCGGTCTTGTGATATATTCGTTACAATCAAGTCCTGTAAGTGCGCCTATTCCTGCGCGGAAGCCCCAATCGGCACGATATTTAACAAACTCTCTCAATTCCTTCGGCTTATCGTAGATCTTGAGGTCGGTGATGCGCCAGGCGTAGCCCGTTTTTTCTTTGAGGTATCTATGCGCCTGCGCTTTCGTGAGCTGAGCATCCACAAGAAGCCTTGTTGCGCAATATCCCATAGAAGCGAAGTATGCGGGATATGGCACGGAAAACTTCTTGATGCTGCTACAAGTAAACTCTCCGATAACTTTACCAACGGCGTGCTCAAAGCACTTTCCTTTTTCCCAGCAGTAGCCGAGATTTTCATAATGAGGATCTTTTGTTTCGTAAATGTAAGCCTTAAACGGCGTGGGTAGCAGAGGCATAGTCTTTCTAACCTCAACCGTCTTTTTGCCCGATGCAATAAGCTCGCACCATCCAGGCTGAATTGATATTAACACTGCTTGCATAACGCAGCCCTCCTTCTTTCGTGTCGCTCTCTCATTCTCTCTGAGGAGCTTTCTCTATGTAGGCATCCGCAGCTTTTTTGATGGCTAAACTTATAAGCAAAGTGATCCTTGCGGAGCGTTACAATTTTTCCGCAATCGCACCTACATACCCAATAACTGCGTTTGCCTACCATATGTGAAAAAGCCTTTACTTCAAGGCGGTTGTATCTTTTGCCGGTAATATCTACAAGCATAAATACCTCCTAATCAAAAAAACTTAATTGAAGCTGATCTGTGTCAACAAAATACTGATAGTCGCGCAAGGGAAATTCGTTTTTTCTCCCAACAAGGAGAGGCTTTAGCATTTCTTGCAATCTTATAACCTCGCCTCTCGCTGCGGGATAATCGCTAAACCATATTGCACGCTCAATAGGCTTCGCGTTTACGCATAGTGCACATCCATCACGCTTACTGTATTGATAGTGAGGAGAATAGGCATCCCTCTCTATGCAAAAACGCGCCGCCATCAACTCTGTAATTTTCTGCTCCACAAGAATGCTCCGCTTGCTCTCGGATAATTGACCGTGCCGTGCAAATTCATCATAAGCGATTCCAATGTCTTGAAAATCATAGTATCCTACATCGGTGTTATCGCACGCCGCGATTTTGCTATCACGCCTAAATCCGCAAGCGTTTACATAAGGATAGCCTTTTACTTGACCTGCATTTATTCCGCTTTTGCAAATGGAGAGGCAGTAATCCCAAAACGTGATACCTTCCGCAAAAAACACCGCCGCCCCTTGTGCCCTAAAAATATCAGCTTGCCGCAAGATAAATTCGTGATGCGCTTTATTTATGAGGGGAATATCTTTCGTGAAATAGGGAACGTAGCAAACCGCTTTGACGGTATCTCCGTTTTCAAGCCGTTTGTACGTGGCGCAGGTTGAATCCTTGCCGCCCGACCATTTAATTTTTACAATAGCCATATTGCTTTACGCGCCGCTTATAGCACGTTCAAGCTCTGCAACCGTCCTAAGCGGCTTCTTATATGCCATATCTGCGCAATTCGCTCTGATAAGCGCCGTAGCAACGGGAGGGCATACTGCGTTACCCAGGCGTGCTATCTGCTTTGCCTCAGAGTATTTCTTGCCAATATGGCGCTCAATGTCGATTATGTAATCCACCGGGAAGCCCTGCGCAAGCTTCAGCTCCTCAGCCTTCAGCATACGCATACCAATATCACCGATGAAATAAGGGATGCCTGCTATCTCAATTATCAGGATCTCGTTCTCTTTAATGGAATAATCCGCGTACTCGTTTAGGAGCTTGCGTACCTCGTTCCAATGATAAAGATCCTGCGTACTATCCACCGGGAGTAGATACGTTCTGATTTCCGCAAAATGACCTGCCGAGGTTGTGAGAGTAGGCATAGGCTCGTCAAGGCTCTTACCGTCCATATTCTTGCGCAGCACGCAAAGGTTGCTCGCACAGAGGTAATGCCTGGGAAGCGTTGTTACAGTAGGGATAGGCGCATCACTCTTGCTGGCGTGATCTGCGCCGCCATAGTAATGCACGATATTTGCGGCAATAGTCGCGTACCTGGGCGAGCCGTCAACCGTCATAATAGGCTCGGTGATTTTCTGCCCGCGTACCTCGCCCTTGCTCTGCTCAGAGTGATACTGCAAGAGAGCAGGAGCAGTGAGGTATTGCTTGCAGGACGAAACAACCGTAGAAACAGGCTCATTCACGCTATTTACGCGGGGAGCTTGCTTCTTGTGCTCTCCATA
>JAFTHJ010000254.1 GCA_017457465.1 Clostridia bacterium
GACAGGATAATTCTCCCCGGAGTTGGAGCGTTTGAGGACGCGGCGAGAAAGCTTTCGGAGAGCGGACTTGATAAAATAGTCGTCGAGGAGGCGAGAGCGGGGAAGCCCTTGCTTGGAATCTGTCTTGGTATGCAGATGCTCTTTGAGAAGAGCTATGAGTACGGAGAGCACAAGGGACTCGGACTTATCGCGGGAGCGGTAAGACCTATGAAGGGCGTCGTTCCCGAGGAGCTTAAAATTCCGCAGATAGGCTGGAATTCGCTTACCTTTAAGGGCGAGAAAAACGAGCTTTTCAAATATATCAAGGAGGGCGATTTCGTGTATTTCGTTCATTCCTAATAAGGAGCGGACTGCGACGATACTGTTATCGCGACTACCGAGTACGGTGCCGAGATAACGGCGGCTGTAGCTTCGGGGAATGTTTACGGAACGCAGTTTCACCCCGAAAAGAGCGGAGAGGTGGGACTCTCTATTCTCCGCGCCTTCTGTGAGATATAAATTCGGAGGATACAGATGAAATTATTTCCTGCAATAGATTTGATAGGCGGTAAGGCGGTGCGCCTCGTCAAGGGAGATTACGCGCAGGTTACTGTCTATAGCGACTCTCCGCTTGAGGTTGCTCGAGAATTTGAGAGGCGCGGCGCGGAGTATCTGCACGTGGTAGACCTTGAGGGTGCGCGTGACGGCTCACTCGCGAATCTTGATACTATAAAAGAGATTATTGAAAATACAGGTCTTTTTGTTGAGGTCGGCGGCGGTATACGCTCAATAGAGACTGTTCGCAGATATGTAGAGGCGGGGGCGAAGCGTGTCATTATAGGCACGGCGGCGGTTACGGACCCCGAATTTCTCGCGGCGGCGGTTGCCGAATACGGTGAAAGAATAGCCGTTGGAGTTGACATAAAGGACGGAATGGTTGCAATAAAGGGTTGGACAGAGACGGCAGATATAAGCTGCTTTGATTTCTGTGAGAAGCTCTCGGCGATGGGGGTTAAAACGGTAATTTGCACCGACATTTCAAAGGACGGACTGCTTGCGGGTACTAACCTCGGGCTTTACGCGGAGATGTCGAAGCGTTTCAGTATGGATATAACCGCATCGGGCGGAGTTACTACGCTTGACGATATCAGAAGGCTCACGAATATGAATATGTACGGAGCTATACTCGGAAAGGCGATATACGCGGGAAGAATAGACCTCGCGGAAGCACTACGCGTAGCAAGGGGGGACGAGGTATGATAACGAAAAGAATAATCCCCTGTCTTGACGTGCGCGACGGACGCGTGGTTAAGGGTGTGAATTTTGGCGGACTTGCCGATGTTTCCTCGCCTGTGAGTCTTGCGAAGTATTATAGTGATAACGGTGCCGACGAGCTTGTTTTTTATGATATCACGGCATCCTTTGAGGGCAGACAGCTCTTTACCGATATTCTGCGTGAGGTGGCGGGAACGATATTCATTCCTCTCACCGTCGGCGGCGGAATAAATACGGTTGAGGATTTTGACAGAGTTCTCAAATGCGGGGCGGATAAGGTCAGTGTCAGCTCGGGCGCGATACGCAATCCTTCGCTTATATACGAGGCGGCGAGAAAGTACGGCGACCAGTGTGTGGTTCTCTCTGTTGACGCAAAGAGAGTTGACGGCAGCTTCCGCGTGTTTGCCAAGGGCGGACGCGAGGATACGGGTATGGATGCTATTGAATGGATAAAGCGAGGCGTGGCTTCGGGCGCGGGTGAGATAGTGCTTAACAGTATCGACACCGACGGAGTGAAGCAGGGCTTTGACCTACAGATGCTCGATGCGGTATGTAACGCGGTGAACGTTCCCGTTATTGCCTCGGGCGGGGCGGGTTCCAAGGGGGATTTCGTTACTCTGTTTAACTCTATTCCCAAGGTTGACGCAGGTCTTGCGGCTTCTATATTCCACTTCGGAGAGGTCGAGATAAAGGATTTGAAGAATACGCTTATAGCGAACGGAATAAATGTCAGAAGATAATAAGTAAAGGAAAAAATTAGTTATGATAAATATTGACGAGCTTAAATTTGACGAAAAGGGGCTTAGCCCCGCGGTCGTTGTTGATGTTGATTCGAGAAAGGTACTCACGGTGGCTTATATGAACCGCGAGAGCCTTGAAATAAGCATAAAAGA
>JAFTHJ010000255.1 GCA_017457465.1 Clostridia bacterium
GATAATTATGTGGACAGTGAGTGGATATCCTCAATCAAGAAAGCTTTTGAGGAGAATAATGAAATAGATGTTATCGGAGGAAAAGTAGTCGCGGCACCATTTGAAACAAACGTGGAAAGATTTTGGTCCGAGCTTTGGCTGAAGAATATAATGCGTTTTGAGGATGAAGAGTTTTTTGTTGAAGCAAAAAGCTTGAATCATTCGTTTATAACAGCAAACTGCGCTTACAAAAAAGAACTTTTAAATGAGCTTAACGGTTTTAACGAGTGGTTTGGAAATAACGCCGAGGACGTGGATTTAATGTGGCGCGCTATAGATTTCAAGGCAAAATTAAAGTATATACCGACCGCAATCGTATACGCGCACTCCCCGACCAAATTACGGGCAATGTGGAAAAAAAGCTATAGAGACGGAGTTTCTTCAACCAAGTTGCAGAAAACATACGGCCCCCCTAAAGGAAGCTTTGACGGAAAATTGCATAAAATGTTCTGGAAGAATCTCGGTCGGATGCTTTTATTTAGAAAAGATTCATTTCTTTTTACTTCAGAGCTGTTTTATCACATTTGGGGAAAATGGATATCCAGTATAAAGTTAGGTTACAGAAACTTATAAATCAAGGAGATTTCTTTATGAAAAGAGGATATCTTAAGGGAATTGGTGACGGTGTATTTAAATGTGTCTGCGCTGTCAGACAGCTTTCAATTATTTTGAAAGAAGAGGTTGAGATTCAGGTTGCGGAGAGCGAATTTGAAAAAATGTCCGTGCTCGGAGTAACAATACATAACGGGAAAGATAATTTAGACGCGCTCGTATATGTTATGGATGATATAAATCAGCCGATAATCGAAAGCGTTGAGTGCGAACAATTCATATATTATTTTTCGCAGTTTTTCTCAATAAAAGATACCGATTTTACAAACAAGGTCGAAAAGTATCTTCGCGAAAACGGATTATATAAGCAGCTTAAGATGTTTAATAAGCTTAAAATAGACATCGCTGTGGCAACTAAAAACAACGTCGCGGATTATATGCCAAGGTATCTGCATATCGCGCATACTAATTTTTGTAACGCGCAGTGTATTATGTGCACACACTATTTTTTAAAAAACAAACACGCAAAACACCTTGACGAAAGAATGCTTGACAAGTTTGATGAATTCCTCCCTTATGCCGAGATTTTAACACTCCACGGTACAGGCGAACCCTTTATGGATAAAAACATATTGAAGACACTTGCTGCCGCGGAAAAATACGGTGTTCAGATAGTTACAAACACAAATCTTTCGTATTTGAGTGACGAATTGTTCGGATATGTTTCGAGAATATTTAAACAGCTGAATGTATCCTGTGACGGCGCCAATAAAGAGATTTTTGAGTCTATCAGAAAAAATATTTGCTTCGAAACCTTTGAGAATAATCTGGCAAAGCTCCGTACAATAAGCGATCAGGTCTTGCTTTGTATGGCGAGTGTGGCTATGCGTCAGAACATTTTAACACTTCCCGAAATGGTTCGATTCGCTAAAAAATACGGCTTTAAGAGAATCGCTTTTAATTGCTTGAAGGCGTATAAAGAGATAGGAAATTATGAGGATGAGTTAATCAACTATCCCAACGTGGCATCGCGTTCTTTCCATGAGTGCTTAAAGGTTGGAGAGGAGCTGGGAATAGAGGTTCTTGTTCCCGAAGATATGCTGTTGGATAACGAAGACAACGAGCTTATATCCATGGAAATCCAAAAAATGAAAGAAGTGGAAGCAAAGGCTTCCGATAATAATCAGGAAGAGCTTTCCAAAAAGAACAAGGATATGGAGCTTACCGAAGTTCCGCAGGTGTATGATAAGGAGTCGGCACTGTATAATTGCGATGGCATTTGTGATTGGCTTGCCGAAAAACCGTATATCGATATTGACGGCAATGTAGCTATATGCTGCTTTAACAAAACTGTTATCGTTGGAAATGTTTTCGAAACCCCTATACGCGAAATTATAAATTCTCCCGTATATAAGTCTTGGAGACAAGCCTTTTACGATAACCAAATGCCTATGCATTGCGGTCATTGCCAATTCGTGCAAAACGGAACCCTTGAAAGGCTGAAAGTATATGACAAAAAATGATTTACCCGCATGTCTGGGTGGAAAGCCTGTCTGTCGTGGAGTGAATGCCCCCTGGCCGAGTATTCATAAGTCGGATATCAGGACAGTAACACGGGTGCTTCGCTCGGGAAAAATAAGCAAAAACGGAGGGCTTTACAATAAGCAGCTTGAGACAGAGGTCGCCCGAAAAAACGGAAGGAAATATGCCATAACCGTGGCGAATGCTACCGTTGGTCTGGAATTGGCTTTACGCGCACTCGGAATTAAAAGCGGTGACGAGGTTATCGTTCCGGGATATACATTTTATTCGAGTGTGTCAAGTATCGTTGTTGTAGGCGCAACGCCTGTAATATGCGACATAGATGTTGAAACGCTTAATATTTCTGATAAGTTTGCGGAAGCTATAACAGAAAAAACACGGGCTGTAATGATAGTTGATTGGGCAGGATACGCCGTGGACGTTTCTCGGATTCGTTCTTTGATAGGCGACAGAGACATCAGGATAATATCAGACAGTGCGCAGTCGTTCGGCAGTGTTGGAGACAGTGATACGGATTATGCCGATATAAGCGTGTATTCCTTTCAAAAAAGCAAAAATCTTACTTGCGGTGAGGGCGGAGCTGTAGCGACCGATGATATCGAGCTATACAAGTATATGTATGCCTTGCACAATTGCGGACGCGATGAGTCTTGTAAATGGTATGAGCATAAATACAACGGTACAAACATCGGATTGAGCGAAATTTGCGCGGCGTTAGCTGTATCACAGCTTTCGAAATTCGACAGGGAAGTTGAAACCAGAAAGAAAAATGCCGAACTGCTTATTAGCGCCCTTAACCAAAGTACCGTATTTAAGGTCTTGCAAACAGAACCGATAAAAAGACGCAGAATATATCATTCATTGGCTATTCTATGCAACGAAAAATTCGGAAGCGCGGAGGAGTATGTTATGTACCTTCGAAGCGAAGGTGTTCCCGTGATACCCTCATATGAAAAAACCTGCGATATGCAAGAAGCGTTTATGACATCTGGGGGAAGATGCGCCGATGAGCTTACAGGGTGCCATTTTGTTTGCGGAAAAGCTATATTGATTCCAAATGAGTTGCTTTTGGTTGATTCAAAGAATATGAGATTGGTTGTAAAAGCATTTGAAAAAATAGAAAAATATTTTCTGAAAAAGGCGGAAAAAGAAAATGGATAGAAAGATCGTAGTTTTCTTGAGCTCTACATACTATGATTTAAAAAAGGAACGCCCAAAGGCAATAAAGGAAATTATAAAAAACCACTATATTTTTTCAGGTATGGAGACATTTTTTGTTCTTCCTCCGCTTGAGCAATGGGAAAATATAAAAAGGACAATAAGAGAATGTGATTTTTATGTCGCTATTTTGGGAGATAGATACGGTTCTGTAACGTGGGATAATTACAGTTATACAGAACTTGAGTGTGAATATGCGGCGGAGATTGGTAAGCCGATAATAGCCTTGGTTCAAAAGGAGCATTCAAAATTCGGGTATTGGCGAAAGCAACCCGAGCTTCACCGTGAAAAGCAACAGGCATTTAAGGAGAATATTGTTTGCGACCACAAATTCTATTGGGAGGATACCGAGGATCTCGTTCATAAAATGTTTGAGGGACTCTTTATTCTCGAATGTGAAAATCATATCGAGGGACTCGGCAGAGCTTTACCCGCGGAGGTAACAGAGCCCAGAGATGACACCTCAATACGGGTTCATATGGAATATTCCGATAATACCACACAGTGGGACAAAAAACTGTATTACTATAATGAGGATTATTACATTGACGATAACACACTCGCCGAAGAATGTCGCGAGGCTATTGCCGAAAAGAATATGGAGCTATCGACGGCAGTGTATTGTGTAATAAAAAGACATATTATCAAAAAATTCAAGGATAAGGATATTGTAATCAACGGATTTTATCTGGATGATGACGATGTTATAAGAGCAATAAAAAGGATTTCGGGTTTGGAAAAAGACAATGTATAAAGAGGCGATAATCGAAATAAGCGGAAATTGCAATTTAAACTGTGTGATGTGCGGGTATGGAGCAAGATATAATACTCCGCAACGCTTTATGGAATACGATTTATATACGGATATTTTAGACCAGCTGAACGGTAATTACGAGGTTTTACGTCTCAACGGCAGAGGAGAGAGTACTATTCATCCGAAATTCGTGAGTTTTCTGAATTACGCAAAATCGAATTATCCCGAAAAGCGAATAAGATTATTCACTAATATGAACTATAAAAGCCGAGATATAACACGCGCTCTGGCGGATTGCTCCTGTGAGACTATGATATCGCTTGACAGTGTCGATAAGGAGAGCCTTGAAAAAATAAGACTGGGATGCCATTATGAAACTATAATTAAAAACATTGAAGATTTATGTTCAATGACGCCTTTGACCGCTATAGTGTATACAATGCAACCCGCTAATTTTTACGAGGCGTATGATGTAGCAAAATTTGCTATGGAGCATAACTGTCATTTCTTCTGTAACGCCGTAAGAAATTACGATATGGAAAAGGATTTTCACCTTTTGGTGGAAAAAGAGCGTACTTATCTTTTGGATTTATATAAAGAACTCAAGGAAATGTATTCTGCCGCTAATGGTCTGATGCTTCATCTTCCGCAACAAATATCGGGTGTAACACTTGATACCGATATAGGTGCCATGACATGCTCGGATTACGGTTCTTGCCCGAATATAGGCAAGGATATCTGCATTTGTTATGACGGAACGGTTATACCTTGCGGAATGTTTAATCCGTGTGAAATCGGAAATGTTAAGGATACCCCTATTTCAGAAATTATGAGCTCTGACGCGTTGGAGGAGTTTGTAAAGCAGCAGCCCAATAATGAGTACTGCAGAAATTGTCAGTATATGTGCAAGTAAAACAAGAAGAAAAGGTGCCGTATGAAAAAGCTTGATGTATTGGGACTTCCTATTGTCGACCATTGCAATTTGAATTGTAAGGGGTGTTACCATTTTTGTACCAAGGGACAACAGGAAAGCTTTGTTCCATATGATGTGTTTTTTAAAGATGTAAAGCGATTCAAAGAACTGGTTGACCACGTGGATTGGATAAAGCTTTATGGCGGAGAGCCTCTCTTGCATCCCAGACTTGATGACTTTGTTACCGCCACAAGATATTTTTATCCGTATGCGGAAATATGTCTCATGACGAACGGCATTCTTGTTCCTACGCTTTCCGCAAAAAGTGTAGACGTCCTGAAGAAAGCTGACGTAAAAATAGATATAACCGTTTATCCTGTGATGGAAAAGAATATTGACAATGTGAAAAAGTTTTTGGAAGAGAATGGCTTAAGAAGTAATATTTCATATGTACATAAATTCGGGAAAAGATTCAATAAAAACGGAGATTCCGATATAGAGGCTTCTTATAAAAGCTGTGATATGAAGATATGTCATTATCTCCAGTACGGAGAGTTTGTTATGTGTCCGTTGCCGATATTTATACGCAGATACAATGAGCTGTTCAACACAGATTACAATTTTGATAACGATATATTAAACATTTATTCTGACGGTATAACCTATGAAGATATTATAGAATTCAGCGGCAGAGCGCACGACTCGTGCAGATATTGCGGAGATACCGTCGAATTTGATTGGGAAATCGGAAAAAATAATCCCCCTTCCGCAGATTGGGAGATTTAATTTGGGAGTTAAGGATGAATTCGATAAATAATGTTGCGTATCCTATCGTGGATCATTGCAATTTGAATTGCAGGGGATGCTGTAGATTTTGTAATCCAAGCCAAGAAAAGCATTTCGCGGATCCGAAGATATTTGAAAAAGATTTGAGGCGCTTTAAAGAGCTTGTCGAGCATATCGAAATGTTCCGTATTTTCGGCGGAGAGCCGTTGTTGCATCCCGAGCTTTCAAAATTTATATACATAGCGCGTGATATTTATCCAAAATCGGAAATAGATATAGTCACAAACGGATTACTGTTGGATAAAATGTCGGACGAGCTTATAAACGACATAAAAAGTTGCTGTGTGCATCTTGAAATATCGGTATATGAGCCAACTAAAAAGAAACTCCCGAAAATAATGGATATTCTGGAAAAGAACAAATTAGGGCATACACTTAATTTTGTTGATAAGTTTTGGAAGCGTATGGATATGTCGGGTAGCTCGGATTATGTGAGAATATGGAAGGAATGTCAGTGGAAAAAATGCAACGGCTTGAGAGACGGAAAGTTTATGATGTGTCCGTTGCCTGTTGTCATAAAGGAATTTAACAGGTTATTTGATACCGACTTTAATTTTGATGACGAGCTGATAGATATATATGATCCGAAGCTGACCTTTGAGGATATACGTGACTTTATAAGTCGTCCCCATAAGTACTGTTCCTATTGTACGGATCCTGAATTTTTAGAATGGAGCGCGTTTACGGGCGAGATTAAAGCAGAGGACTATGCTGTCATAGATGCCTGTGGAAAGCGGTTTGACAAATGAAATTAAGTGTAATTATATTATGCCATAATAACAGATCTATCGACAGGGTTGTATCCGCGGTTGCCGAACAGACGGCGAAGGATGACGAGATTTTTGTTGTAGACGATTTTTCTGATGCCGCCACGCAAGACATATTAAGAAAACTGAATGGCAATAACATTAAGGTTTTACATTCCGATAAACGAGGGAATCGCTCGGCTAACAGAAATTATGCGGCAAATTATGCCGATGGAGAATTATTGGTATTTATAGATGGTGACGTACTCATTGAATATGGCGCTCTTGACCGTATAAAGAATTATAGTTATGACGGAATTTCGGGAATTTGCGGTAATGTAGCCGCAATGAGAATGACACCCGAGACGATAGCGCTTACCTCAAAGAGATATTCTCGTGAGCTACAGCGGGGGGAATATGATTTTGATTTATGGCATAGCGCTTTTCCCGATGAAAGACGGCACAACGAGGCTTTGTCATGGAATCGGTTTTATACCGCCTTCAGCGTAATTCCGCGTTCTGAATACATAGCGGTTGGCGGTTTTGACGAAGATTTCGAAGGCTGGGGCGGAGAAGATATAGATATAGGGTACCGTCTATCAAAAAACGGACAGTTGAAATTTTTGCCTTCGATTCGCGGAATACACCTACCGCACCAAAGAAATATAATGCAAGAAGAAAAAAATGGGCGAAAAAATATGTATATGATGCTTTCCAAATATCGTAATCGCGATATGGAGGAGCTCTTAAGCTTCGCCTTGGAAGCACGTGCCGTTAATGCATTGAATAACGTGCTTGACACCTTACGAAAGTACGAAAATTCAGACAATGCGCAAGAACCCTTGGAGAACGAGTTAATATTTAATGTTGCTTCGCGGGAGTATCCAAACGGTAATATCGCTTATCTGGACGAGAAAAATCAAAGGAAATCCGAGTCTTTTCTGGGACTTGCCTTGCCTTTTTCCGATTTGAGCTTTGAGGTCGCGGTTACCACAACCGCACTGCTTGATTATCCCGAACCCCTTGCGTGTAGAATTTTACAAGAGCTTCTGCGTGTGTGTAAAAAAGTTAAAGTAAAAAAAGTGTTATCACACAACATTGATTGGAACGGAATAGAAGAAAAATTCAAGGATGTATTCTGTTATTATAAGATACATATATTTGCCGATTCATTTCAGGATTTTCTGATTGAGGATTGCGGAGATTATTATATTATAGAGCATTGATATATCTGTCGGGTGAGTGTAAATGAAAAATTTGTTTTTTAAGAAAAAAGACGCCTTGATAACATACGGCGGGGAATACACCTATGAAAATGAGCGCTATATTATCGCTTACGAGGGTGAACTGTATCTTAATAACAAAAGACTTGCTTGTGAAGAGCTTGTATGCTTTTTGGAGAAGGACGGAGACATAGCTTTAATTGACGGTCTTTACAGCTTGGTGGTTTATTCTAAATCTTCCGAAGAGCTTACGGTTTCACAGGATATAATATCTTATTTTCACCCTATGTATTTTTCGGCGACCGATTCAGCCTTTGCGGTTTCTGTAAGTATGAGAGAATTAATAGCGCAAAACGAAATGAAAGCTGAAATGGAAGACAGTCATATACCCGAATTTTTATATAACGGATTTCTGACAGACGACAGATGCTTGATAAAGGGCATAAAAAAAGTTCCCGCAATGCATATTATGAGGTATAATTTTGCAAGGGGTGAGCTGCGATACCAAAAAAGAGATTATTTGCCCGATGAAATTTCTCATATCAATTCGGATTATATCTCCTTACTTGAAGAAAACATAAAAAGCGAAATAGAGGGTTGTTCGGAGTTAAACATTGCTCTTTCATCGGGATTTGACTCGAATCTTTTGTTGCATATAATATCATCAATTGCCCCCGAATGCAAAATTAACGCATTTTGCATCGGTTCGTCAAAGGGAAATGACGAGGTTGAAAATGTAAAAAAGATTTGTGAAGCCTATCCCCAGATAAAGCTTTCGGTCTGTGAGGTCTCACCGAGTATTTTGAAATCTTTCCCTCAAATGGTTTATGAGTTGGAGGACAGTATATTTGAGAGAGGGATATTCCTTCAATATATGTTGGCACAGGCGTTGGATACTAAAAGTAATTTTCCTGTGTTTTTAGGAGAGGGGGCAGATCAGTTGCTTTCGTCTGAATTCTCTCTGGATGTTTCTCCTTACTTTTTTGTTGGCAAAAAAGAGCATTACCCGTGGGTCTATTATCCTTATGAAATGTTGAGTTACATAATTATAAAGAAAAACGGAATATTTTTAAGAAATCGAGACATCAAAGCCAAATATCCTTTTATCAGAGCGAATTTTATTGACGGCGTAATCAAGTACAGAAAATTAAACGGAACGGGCAAAGAGCATTATAAAAAATATGTTGTTGAGTCTTTACGCCCCGAGGTTTCGCCAATGCTTGTTAAGCGTCCGGGATCTACGAATCTGACCTCACTGTTTGATGAGGATAATACAGAAAAAATATTCCGAGCAGCAAAATCGAGCAGATTTTATCCAATGTTGACCGAGCAGCCTGACAGAGATTCGGGCAATGAGGTTGATATGGATAATTGCTTGAAAATTATATATCTTATGCTTTTTGAACGGATATTTTGTTCTTCGCAAAATTCGGACAGCTTAAAGGAAGATATATGTGATTTTGATTTTGAAAAATTGTTCTATTGACCGAGGCGGATAATGCGTACTTACTTATTCACATCAGATCCCCAATGCGTAGAAAAAGCAAAAATATTTTTAAAAACAGAAGATATAACTCTTGTAGAATCTATAAACGATATTTCCTCCGCTGAACGAAAAAGCTGCAAATTGATTATTGATAGTAATTATCTGTCCAAAGTAGCGGAAGGGTATGAATCGTTAGCCTGTTTTTCTAAAGACAACATATCTGTTTTAATAGAAAACAGAATATTCTGCGCGTCGGATGAGCAGAGAATCCTTGAGGAAAGAAATTCCGTTCTGGATTATATGGAGCTGAAAATAAGAAACAAAGCTCTTGTTTTCTTCGATTATATAAACGGAAGAGCTGTTCAGAACGGACTTCCCGAGTATATACAAATAGAGACAACCAGCTATTGTAATGCCCGTTGCATTATGTGCCGCCATTATTATGCGGGGAATAAAGAGGCAAAGCATTTGGATTTTAACTCTGTTTCCGATATATGCTCTGTATTGGATAGCTGTTACGTTGTAGGTCTGCAGGGAATGGGTGAGCCATTTCTGCATCCTTATTTTTCGGATATAATAGAAAAGTATATTAGCCACGGTGTAAAAATATCAGCTACAACCAACCTGTCTATTCTGGATGATAAAATTTTAGATTTAATAAAAAATCATTTTGCGAGTATTCACATATCCTGCGACGGTGCCTGTAAGGAAACCTTTGAGGCAATACGCAAAGGACTGAATTTTGATACCGTTTATTCAAATATGAAACGACTTTCGGAGTATTGTCCGAACGTATATAAAGAGATTAACGTTGTGTTGATGCGACAGAACATAGCCGAGCTTGAAGCTTTTATAGATTTGGCAGCTGACGTTGGAATACAAACAGTAATATTTCACAATATGCAGCCCAGCTTGATTATGAAAAATTTCAAAGATTCTATGGTTAATTATCCGTTGGTCCTTGATTATTTTTGTCGGAAAGCATATCTTCGCGGTAAAGAAAATGACATTCGGGTTTTGTGTCCTGTTCCGTTCACATTGGAGAAGAGTGACTGGAGCGATTCAACACAAAAGGAATTTGAGCGTATGAAAAATGCGGTCGATTCCCGTGCGGGTATCAGCAACGAAGAGTTCTGGCAAGAAGAAAAAGAGCTTTATAAAAAGATACCCGAAAAATTTGAAATTACTTCCTCAAAAGTAAGCTGCAAGGGAATTTGCGATTGGCTGTTAAATCAAGCGTATATCAATATTGACGGAAGCGCAAGTATTTGCTGTAGCAGAAGTATATATAAAACAGGCGCTTTGAATTCAAGCACTGATTTCAGAAGCATATGGAACAGTGAGCTTTCAAGGAAATTGCGTGAAATATTTTCTTCGGGATATCTTCCGTCGTGCTGCTCCGACTGTGTTATGGTTAAAACAGTACAACTTCAGTTTTTAAGAATAAATTAATAATTCAGGAGCTTTAATGGTTAATTTTCTTTTTACATCGGA
>JAFTHJ010000256.1 GCA_017457465.1 Clostridia bacterium
GACACCGCCTTTATCGATATAATCCAGAACAGAATAGACGAGCTTTACCGTGAAATAACCGAGAATCCTGTATTTATCAGACTTAATGAGGTACAGGCAGAGGTTAACGAGCTTATGAACGCGGTTAACGCTACTATAACGGCAAATATTACAGGAGAGCAGCCCTCGGCTTGTACGCACAACTGCTCGACCTGCGGCGGCTGCCACTTATAAAGGACAATATAAATTTTATTGAAAGAGTGCCACGGCACTGCGGAGGAGATTTGCTATGACTCCAATGATGGAGCAGTATTTTGAGATAAAAAATCAATATAAGGATTATCTGCTGTTCTACCGTCTCGGAGACTTCTACGAGATGTTCTTTGACGACGCCATTCTGGCATCCCGTGTGCTTGAGCTGACGCTTACGGGCAGAGATTGCGGGGAGGAGGAGAGAGCGCCTATGTGCGGCGTTCCGTTCCACAGCTCCGAGAAATATATCGGAACTCTCATAGAGAAGGGCTACAAGGTGGCTATTTGTGAGCAGACCGAGGATCCCGCCCTTGCCAAGGGGCTTGTTAAGCGCGAGGTCGTCAGGGTTATTACCCCGGGAACGCTTATCGAGACAGACCTGCTTAACGAGACCAAGAACAACTATCTCTGCTCGGTATATATCAATGATTACGAGTGTGGCTTAAGCTTTGCCGATATTTCTACGGCGCAGATATACGCGACCTCTTTTTACGGAGACGAGATGATAAGCCGCCTTTGCAACGAGCTTGGCACCTATCAGCCGCGCGAGATTATTACTAATGTGTCGGCATCGGCGCTTGGAGAGGCGGAAACACTTATCCGAGACAGACTTTCGGCAATGCTTGGCGACAAGCAGAGCGCGAGATATTCATATGACGAAGCGAAGATGCGCGTCAAGGAGCAGTTCTCTGATACAATTCATAGCGACACACTCGCAGACAGAGCGCTCGTTTGCTCACTCGGAGCGCTTCTCTCATATGTTGTCGACACGCAAAAAAGCGACATTTCCTATATCAAGGAGCTTAATATATACACCGACGGACAATATCTTGAAATGGATATCAACACCCGCCGAAACCTTGAGATAAGTGAAACTATGCGAAACAAGGAGAAGCGAGGCTCACTTCTCTGGGTGCTTGACAGAACGAGAACAGCCGCGGGAGCGAGACTTCTGCGCCAGTGGATAGAGCATCCTTTGCTCAACACCTCGCGTATTACGGCGCGTCAGAGGGCAGTCGGAGAATTTGCCGAGGACTATATGCTCCGCGAGGAGCTTTCGGCGCTTCTTGACGGAGTGCTTGACCTTGAGCGTCTTATGACCAAGGTGGTATACGGAAGCGCGAACGGCAGAGACCTGCGCGCGGTCGCTTCAACGATAGCTATATTACCCGAGCTTCGTGAGAGACTTTCCGCTTGTCATAGCGAGGAGCTTTCCGAAATATACAAAAATCTCGATACTCTCGAGGATATCTATGAGAAGATAAACACCGCAATTGCCGAAGAACCGCCTTTCTCGGTTCGCGAGGGCGGAATTATTGCTGACGGATACAGCAGTGACGTTGACGAGTTGAGATATATTATGAGCGACGGCAAGAGTTGGCTCGAGAAGATAGCCGCGGAGGAGAGGGAAGCAACGGGAATTAAAACTCTCAAGATAGGCTACAACAAGGTTTTCGGATACTATATCGAGGTATCCCGTTCCTTTGTTGACCAGGTTCCCGACAGATACATAAGAAAACAGACCTTGACGAATGGCGAGAGATATATCACGCAGGAGCTCAAGGATATGGAGGCGAGAATTCTCGGAGCGGCAGACAAGGTGTGTGCGCTTGAATACGAGCTTTTCTGCGAGATAAGAGAATTTGTTGCCGAGAACAATTTCAGAATAAGAAAGACCGCGTCGGACATGGCGCAGATAGACGTATATTTGAGCCTTGCCAATGTTGCGGTCAGAAATAAATATGTCTGTCCCGAGGTGGACGAGAGCGATGTTATCTACATCAAGGACGGCAGACACCCGGTTGTCGAGCAGTTCGTGAAGGATACATATTTTGTTCCGAACGATGCCGAGCTTGATACGGCGCATAACAGAGTTATGCTCATCACGGGACCTAATATGGCGGGTAAATCCACCTATATGCGACAGGTTGCGATAATCGCGCTTATGGCGCAGATGGGCTCCTACGTTCCCGCCGCAGAGGCGAGAATAGGTGTGATTGACAGACTCTTCACGCGAGTCGGCGCGTCCGATGATTTGGCTTCGGGGCAATCGACCTTTATGCTTGAGATGAACGAGGTGGCGTATATACTTCGCAACGCCACAAAGCGAAGCCTTATCATTTACGATGAGGTTGGCAGAGGAACATCTACCTTTGACGGAATGAGCATAGCGAGGGCGATAGTCGAATACACCGCAAGTCGCAAGATAGGCGCGAAAACTCTATTTGCGACGCACTATCACGAGCTTACCTCGCTTGAGGGCGAGATAGACGGCGTGGTGAACTACAATATCGCCGCGAAGAAGCGCGGAGATAATATAACCTTCCTTCGCAAGATAATCAGAGGCTCGACCGATGACAGCTACGGAATAGAGGTGGCGAAACTCGCGGGACTTCCGAACGAGGTCATAAAGAGGGCGAAGGAGGTACTTGCATCTGTTGAGGCAACCGCAAAAGCGGTGTCGGCGTCAGACGCGAAGCCCGAGGAGAAGGACGATACGCTTATCAGCTTTGACGACTGCATAAACGAGCAGGTAATCGAGGAACTGAAGGCGGTCGATATCAACACGCTCTCGCCGTATGAGGCAATGAGCTTCCTTTTCGGCCTTCAGAAAAGATTAAAGTAAGAAAAAAGGAGGAAAGCTATGGGAAAGATAAACGTACTTTCATTCGCGGTGGCGAATCTTATCGCGGCGGGTGAGGTTGTTGACAGACCCGCGTCGGTAATCAAGGAGTTGCTTGAAAACGCAATAGACTCGGGTGCTGACAGAATAACCGTTGAGATACAGAACGGTGGCGTTACCTTTATGCGCGTTTCCGATAACGGATGCGGTATAGAGCCCGATGACCTTCCCGTGGCTATCCGCAGACACGCGACGAGTAAGATACGCGAAGCGGAGGACCTTGACGGAATTATGACACTTGGCTTCCGAGGCGAGGCACTCGCGGCTATAGCGTCGGTGTCGCATATGAGAATAATATCCAAAACGGCGGACGCCGAAAGCGGCGCTATGCTCGACTCGCTTGGCGGAGAGATACTCGGAGTATACGAGAGAGCCGCGTCAAACGGAACGACGGTTATCGTCGAGGACCTGTTCGCAAATGTCCCCGCGAGAAGAAAATTCCTCAAGAAGGATGTTACAGAAGCGACAGCGATTTGCGCCGCTGTTGAGAAAATAGCACTTTCAAAGCCGCACATCGCATTCAAGCTTATCGTTGACGGAAATATTCGCCTTGAAACGGTAGGAGACGGAAATCTCCGAAACGCCGTATATTCGATATTCGGGCGTGAATTTGCCTCGAAGCTTATTGCCGTCGAGAGCGAGGGAGAGGGAATATCTGTGAGCGGGTTTATCGGACGTTCGGACAATGTGCGCCCTAACCGAAATTACCAGAATTTCTTTATAAACGGACGATATGTAAAGAGCAAGACGGCGTGTGCCGCGATAGAACAGGCGTACACATCTTATATCCCGCCCGAAAAATTCCCCTGTTGTGTGCTTTATATAAACGTGAATCCCGCGACGGTCGATGTAAACGTTCACCCCGCAAAGCTTGAGGTCAAGTTCTCTAACGAAAAGCTGGTTTTCGAGGCGATATACTACGCGGTAAAAAACGCGCTTGAGGAGAACAAGACAAGACCTGATTTCACTATGCCGCAAAAGAGCGTGGGCGGATTTGGCGGACGGGTGTCGGATATGCGAGTGCCTGTTGGTGATACTCGCGCCGAGTCACTCAAAAAGCGACAGCTCGAGGCAGACCTTTATTCTGTATCCGAGCCTCCAAAGGGGGCGACTGCCGACAAGTTTGTACATATGACCGCGGAGGAATACGCGAGAGAGTATGTCGGAGCAAGGGCATCCGATGCTCCCAAGGCAGAGCCAAAGCAGGAGCTTGAGCGAGAGCCGAAACAGGAGCAGAAACAGGAAGAAAAACAGAAGGAAACGAGTGGCGGCGAAAGTCCGATAGCTCGTGAGATAGCGAGAGTTGAGGCTTCCGTGTCGAGTTATTCGTCAGAGCTCAACGCCGTTCCCGCAGAGCAGAAGACGGCGGTGACGGAGGAGGCTCCGCGGAGCGTCGTAATTGAGGAGGCGCCACAGACACCAAAATCGCTTAAATACAGAATAGTCGGCGAGTTGTTTAACTCCTATGTTGTCGTTGAGCTGGGCGAGAAAATGCTGCTCATCGACAAACACGCGGCGCACGAGAGAGTGATATTTGAGCGGCTTAAGGCGGGAATGAGAGACAAGCAACACGCCTCGCAGCTGCTGATGCTTCCGATTGAGGTGATGATGACTACCGATGAGGTTGCGGTGCTATCAGAATACCGTACCGAGATAGAGGCGGTGGGCTTTGAATTTACTTGCGGACGAAACACGGTTAGTGTAAGCGCCGTTCCCGAGGGAATATCGCTTGATGCCGTCTCCGATATGCTCGCAATTATCGCCGAGCGGATAAAGGGCAATACGGGTACTGCTATGCTTACCCGCGACATAATCTTTGAAAAGGCGCTCTATCAGGCGTCCTGCAAGGCTGCGATAAAGGCGGGTAGGGAGTATCCCCCCGAGTATGTGGCTTGGCTTGTGGACAAGCTTATGGAGCTTCCCGATATCACCTTCTGCCCACACGGCAGACCTGTGGCTATGGAGCTTTCAAAGAAGAGAATAGACCATCAATTCGAGAGAACTTGAGTTACTTTTCTTTTAAAAAAGAAAAGTAACCAAAAGAAAACATTGGCTGGTCTAGCTTGATTTTTTAGCTCTGTTTTCTGTTTGAAATTAAGCATAACATATTGGCAAAAGAAAAGTAACCAAAAGAAAACACGCACCGGTAATACTTTTGATTTTGCCCTGCTTTCGATTTAAAATAACAGATAAAATATAAGGAATACAAAAAATGTTTGAGATTTTAGCAACAGACGGTCGTGCGCGTAGAGGCGTTCTGCACACCGTTCACGGAGATATACAGACACCTGTATTTATGAATGTCGGAACCTGCGCCGCAATCAAGGGCGGAGTTTCCTCGCGTGAGCTTATTGACCTTGACTGTCAGGTCGAGCTTTCCAACACTTATCATCTTCATATCCGTCCGAGCGACAAGCTTATATATGAAATGGGCGGACTTCACAAGTTTATGAACTGGGAGAGACCTATTCTGACCGATAGCGGCGGATTTCAGGTATTTTCTCTCTCCTCTCTGCGTAAAATAACCGAAGAGGGTGTTCGCTTCGCCTCTCATATTGACGGAAAACGAATATTTATGGGGCCCGAGGAGAGTATGCAGATACAGTCAAATCTCGCATCGACTATCGCGATGGCATTCGACGAGTGTATCGAAAACCCCGCGCCGTATGAGTATGTAAAGGCGTCCTGCGAGAGAACGGCGAGATGGCTTGTTCGTTGTAAAAACGAAATGGACAGACTCAACTCGCTTCCCGAGACTATAAATAAAAAGCAGCTCCTTTTCGGTATTAACCAAGGCGGAACCTATGAGGATTTGCGTATAAATCATATGCAGCAGATAGCCGAGCTTGACCTTGCGGGTTACGCTATAGGCGGACTTGCCGTAGGCGAGGCGACAGAGGAAATGTACCGTATAATCGACGCGGTAGAGCCTTATATGCCTAAAAACAAGCCGAGATACCTTATGGGAGTGGGAACCCCCTGCAACATACTCGAGGCGGTGCATATGGGAGTCGATTTCTTTGACTGCGTAATGCCCAGCCGAAACGCGCGTCACGGAAACCTTTTCACATGGCACGGCAAGATGAATCTTCTTAACGAGAAATACGCGAAGGACCCCCGCCCGTTTGACGAGAACTGCGGATGTCCCGCTTGCCGCAATTACAGCCGTTCCTATGTTCGCCATCTTATAAAGGCGAAGGAATCGCTTGGAATGAGACTTGCGGTGGCACATAATTTGTATTTTTACAATAATCTTACCAGAAAGATAAGAGAGGCGCTTGAGGGAGGCTATTTTGAGAGCTTCTATCAGAAGTACAGACTTATTCTCGGAGAGCGCTCACAAAACTGATAAAACACGGAGGCAAGTATGTTTGATAAAAAGCTGCTTGAGGAGGTCCTCGGTACGGCAATGGCGAGCGGCGATGATTTTGCCGAGATATATGCCGAGAGAACGAGAAATAACAGCATTCGCTTTATCGACGGCAAGATAGACCGTATAAACGATAATTTTCTGTCGGGCGTTGGAATACGCGCCTTTAGCGGAACGCGCACTATTTACGCGTCTACCACCGACATAAGCCGCGAGGGGCTTCTTCGTTGCGCACGTTCGGTATCAGACGCTATGGGAGAGGGCTGTGCGCAGATATCTGTCGTGCTTACTCCCACAACGGTTGTCGATAACCACCCTGTCAGAATAAACCCCTGTGACGCCGAGACTAAAATCAAGAGCGATATTCTCAAACAGGCGTGTTTCGCGGCAAGAGATTATGACGAGAAGATAGCGCAGGTGCAGGGAACGCTTGGTGGCGTTGACCATTCGATAATGGTGGCTAACAGTGAGGGACTTTTTGTAGAGGACAGACACGTCAGAACGAGAATAGTCATAAACGCTGTTGCGTCCGACGGACGGGAAAACCAGTCGGGAGGCTGCGCTCCCGGGCGCGGAATGGGACTTGAAATGTTTGATATCTTCAATCCCACGGATGTTGGTACACACGCCGCAAAACAGGCGCTTGTCAACCTTGGCGCGGGATATTGTAAGGCAGGACAGATGCCTGTCGCGATAGAGAACGGCTTTGGCGGAGTTATATTCCACGAGGCGTGTGGACACTCGCTTGAGGCAACCTCGGTGGCGGTCGGTATGTCAGAGATGTGCGGAAAGCTCGGTCAGAAAATAGCTAATGAGAAGATAACCGCGATAGACGACGGAACTATAGCGGGGGCGTGGGGCTCGGTTAATATAGACGACGAGGGTAACCCCACACAGAGAAATGTCCTTATCGAGAACGGAATACTGAAAAATTATATGATAGATCGTCTCGGCTCAAGACGAATGGGTATGCCTATGACGGGAAACAGCCGCAGACAGGGATACACATTCGAGCCTACCTCGAGAATGACCAATACCTTTATAGACAACGGCCCCGATAAAAACGAGGATATCATATCCTCTATCGAGTACGGTCTTTACGCCAAGGAAATGGGCGGCGGCTCGGTAAATCCCCTCACGGGAGCGTTCAACTTTGCCGTTCGCGAGGGATATATGATAAGAAACGGCAAGATCTGTGAGCCTGTAAGAGGCGCGTCTCTTATTGGAACAGGCTCACAGATACTTCAGGATATAGATATGGTCGGACAGAACCTTGCCACAGGGCAGGGTGTGTGCGGCTCGTCGAGCGGAAGCATTCCGACAGATGTCGGACAGCCTCTGATAAGAGTTAAAAATATTACCGTGGGAGGCAGATAAGATATGGATTTTGAAAGTTTGAAGAAATCTCTTTTTGATGCTGCCAAATCCGCGGGACTTGAGGAATACGAGATATTTTATACCGCCGATTCCTCGGTGTCGGCAGAGACACTTAAGGATGAGATATCGGCGTTTGCGTACGGTGTTGCGGGTGGCGTTTGCTTCCGATGTGTTGTTGACGGAAGAATGGGCGCGGCTTCAAGTGAGCTGCTTACCGAGGAGGAAATGAAGGCGCTTGTTGCGAGAGCGGTCTCGAACGCGAGAAATATTGAGAGCGATGACCCCGCAATCATTTTTGAAGGCTCCGAGAGCTATGGCAAGACAGATATGCCCGAGTTTTCGATGCCCGATGCCGCAAAGATAAAAAGAGGGGCGCTTGAGCTTCAGAGAAGAACTTATGCCGAGAGTGAGCTTGTAACAGAGGGAACACAGAGCTATATGTTTGCGGGAGAATCCGAAATGAGACTCGTGAACTCGCATGGGCTCGACCTCACAAACAAATACGGCGTTCACGGAGCCTATGTTCAGGCGGTAGTCAACCGCGACGGAGAATCCGAGGAGAACTTCGAGGCGTGTGGAGAAATAGAGTCCGATAAGCTTTCCGAGCTTCCCGCAAAGGCGGTCAAGGGAGCTATCTCGAAATTCGGTGCGCAGGGCGTTGAAACAGGCACATATGACGTAATTTTCTCGTCAAAGCAGACCAGAGCGCTTCTTTCAACGTTTTCACCTATATTCTCGGCGAGAAATGCCCAGCTTGGACTATCTCTGCTGCGGGATAAAGAGGGCGAGAAGATAGCGGCGGATTGTATAAGCCTTATTGACGATCCGATGAGAGAGGGATGTATGGTTCAGACCTCGTTTGACGGAGAGGGTGTCGCGACATATAAAAAGAGCGTTATCGAGGGTGGTATTCTCAAAACCCTGCTTTACGATATATCGACGGCAAAAAAGGCGGGAGTTGAGCCTACCGGTAATGGACAACGCTCAAGCTACGCCGAGCCTGTTACAATAGCTCCTTACAGCTTCTATCTTGAAGCGGGAGAGAGAACTCTCGAGGAGATTGCCGAGAGTGTGGAAAACGGAATTTATATCACGGCTATGAAGGGACTTCACGCGGGAGCCGACGCGGTTACGGGAGATTTCTCGATAGACAGCGAGGGCTTCAGAATACGCGATGGAAAGATATGCGAGGCGGTGAAATCCTTTACCGTCGCGGGTAACTTCTTCGAGCTTCTGAAGAATATAGAGGCGGTATCGAGCGGACTTTCCTTCGGTCTGTCCTCGGGCTTTACCACCTTTGGCGCTCCCGAAATACTAGTACGGGATATGAGCATCGCGGGAAAATAAAATAATATCGGGGCAGAGCGGCGCCAAATGGGCAAACTCTGCCCCGAATTCTTTCTTTTTGTGATAAAGACAATGTATTTTCGCCAAAAAACTTGACAATGGACGGCATATGTGATAAAATATCTTTTATTGAAATATTAAGTATATTCAGTAAGAAAGGTGTTATTTGACTATGAACAATTCAGAAAAAACAATGGATAAAATCGTCGCTCTTTGTAAGAACCGCGGATTTATTTTCCCCGGCTCCGAGATATACGGCGGTCTTGCAAACTCTTGGGACTACGGACCTCTTGGCGTTGAGTTCAAGAATAACGTAAAGAAGGCTTGGTGGAAGAAATTTGTTCAGGAGTGTAAGTATAACGTAGGTCTCGACAGTGCTATAATTATGAACTCCGAAACTTGGGTGGCTTCGGGACACGTAGGCGGATTTTCCGACCCGCTTATGGACTGTAAGTCCTGTAAGGTTCGTCACCGCGCGGACAAGCTTATCGAGGAATACGCTTTCCAGAACGGTCTTGACGATAACCCCGCAGGCTGGACCTTTGAGCAGATGGCAGAGTACATCAAGGAAAAGGGAATAGTCTGTCCCGATTGCGGAAGCTCCGAGTTTACTGACATAAAGAAATTTAACCTTATGTTCAAGACATATCAGGGCGTTACCGAGGATTCCTCAACACAGCTCTATCTCCGTCCCGAGACAGCACAGGGAATATTCGTAAACTTCCCCGCAATTCAGCGCTCGGCACGTAAAAAGCTCCCCTTCGGAGTTTGCCAGATAGGTAAGTCCTTCAGAAACGAGATAACCCCCGGAAACTTCACTTTCCGTACAAGAGAGTTCGAGCAGATGGAGCTTGAGTTCTTCTGTAAGCCCGGAACCGACCTCGAGTGGTTCAACTTCTGGAAGGATTACTGTAAGCAGTGGCTCCTCGACCTCGGAATGGGAGAGGAGAACCTCAAGCTTCGTGACCATAGCGCGGAGGAGCTTTGCTTCTATTCCAAGGCAACAACAGACTTTGAGTTCCTGTTCCCGTTTGGCTGGGGTGAGCTTTGGGGTGTTGCCGACAGAACCGACTATGACCTCACACAACACGCAGAGCATAGCGGCAAGGATATGCAGTATTTTGACCCCGAGACCAACGAGAAGTATACACCTTATGTTGTTGAGCCGTCGCTCGGCGCAGACCGTGTCGCTCTCGCGTTCCTTATAGACGCTTACGATGAAGAAGTTATCGACGCAGAGAAGAACGATGTCCGCGTTGTTCTTCATCTCCATCCGTTCCTCGCACCTGTTAAGGCGGCAGTCCTTCCTCTCTCGAAGAAGCTCTCCGAGAAGGCGGGTGAGGTATATGACGAACTTGCGAAGTATTTCGCGGTGGATTTTGACGAGGCAGGCTCTATCGGTAAGAGATACCGCCGTCAGGATGAGATAGGAACACCTCTTTGCATCACATACGACTTTGATTCCGAAACCGACGGTTGCGTAACCGTTCGTGACAGAGACACAATGGAGCAGGTTCGTATCCCGATAGCGGAGCTTAAGGATTATATCGAAAAGGCTATATTCTTTTAATTAATTTAAAATTCAAGGAGCAATTATGGCAGCATCTAAAAACAAGGTTACAAGAGTTCTCATAAGCATAATCTTTATCGCGATAAGCGTCGGCGCCGTAATCGGCGCGATTCAGGGATTGCTTGAGCTTGACCTTATCGGAGTCATTTCCTCATACGCGTTGATGATACTTATGTTTGTTACCGGTATCGTCGGAATGTTCGACTCAAAGATAAAGGTCTGCCGTGTTCTGGGCGTAATTATCTGTATCCTATCGGCACTTAACTTTATTCTGGCACTTGCCGGTGGAAGATTTGATACCATGTCGCTCGTTCAGGCGCTCCTCGCTTGGATATACTTTGACTGTACCTGATAGGCTACTGACATAATAAACTTGTGGAGGAATAAGATGTTAAACTTTACCGTAGGACCTGTGCAGTCCTGTGATGCCGTAAGAAAAATAGGCTCGGAGCAGGTTCCTTATTTCCGTACCCCCGAGTTTTCGGCTGTAATGCTTGAAAACGAAAGATTGATAAAGCAATTCGCAAAGGCGTCCGACGATTCCAGAGTCGTGTTTATAACAGGCTCGGGAACGGCTTCGATGGAAGCGACTATAATGAACACGCTTACCTCAAAGGATAAGGCTATCGTTGTTAACGGAGGTAGCTTCGGTGAGCGCTTTGTGCAGCTTCTCGGTATTCACGGTATAGAATATTCCGAGATAAAGCTTCCCGTGGGTAAGGCTCTGACCGCGGATATGCTTTCCGAGTATGAAAACGGCGGATATACCGCTTTCGTGGTCAATGTTCACGAGACATCTACGGGTGTTCATTATGACATTGATATGATAAGCGAATTCTGTAAGAGAAACGGACTGTTTTTGATAGTTGACGCTATCAGTTCATTCCTCGCTGACCCGCTCGATGTCGAGAGGCTTGGCGTTGATGTAATGATAACAGGCTCTCAAAAGGCACTCGCGTGTCCCCCCGGTATCTCTGTTATAGTTCTTTCTCCGAGGGCTGTGGCGCGTGTCAACGAAAATGATGTAAAATGTATGTATCTCGACCTTAAGAGCGCCCTCAAAAACGGAGAGCGCGGACAGACGCCCTTTACCCCCGCGGTCGGAATTCTGCTTCAGATTCACGCAAGACTGAAAGAAATAGAAGCGGCGGGCGGAGTCGAGAGCGAGATAAAAAATATTGCCGAGATAGCAAACGACTTCAGAGAGAAGATAAAGGAATTTCCCTTTGATATCGTGTCGGAGTCAATGTCTAACGCGGTTACCCCCCTTGCCCCCAGAGGCGCGTCCGCATATAAGATATTTACCGTCCTCAAGGACGAATATAATATCTGGGTATGCCCCAACGGCGGTGAGATGAGCGAGAAGATTTTCCGCGTAGGTCATATCGGTGCGCTTACCAAAGAGGACAATGATACACTGATAGCCGCACTGCGTGATATGCAGAAAAGAGGACTCTTTTAATATCGGATAAGGAGATTGATATGGTCAAGGTTATCACTTACGGAACGTACGACCTGCTTCATCATGGGCATATAAGACTGCTTGAGAGAGCAAAGGCTCTCGGAGACTACCTGATAGTCGGTGTTACCGCGGACGATTTCGACAAATCCCGAGGAAAGCTCAATGTCCAACAGTCCCTGATGGAGAGAATCAGGGCGGTTCAGGATACGGGGATTGCCGACCAGATAATCGTTGAGGAATACGAGGGGCAGAAGATAGACGATATCCAGAGATATAACGTCGATATATTCACCGTCGGGTCCGACTGGGTAGGCACATTCGATTATCTCAACGAATATTGCAAGGTTATATATCTTGACAGAACGCAGGGAGTTTCCAGCAGCGAGATAAGAGCCAAGGAAAACACGCGCTTCGGCGTTGTTGGATATTCCAATATGGCGAGAAAATTCGTTGCCGAATGTAATTTTGTCAACGGCGTAAAAGCCACCGATATCTTCGCCCCCGAGGCATTTGACGGGGATGAGGCTCGGTTAAACGGACTTAATATATGCGGCAGCTATGATGAGCTGCTCGACAATGTTGACGCACTTTACGTCATTTCCGACCCCGAAAAGCATTATTCTCAAGTAAAAGCAGCGCTTGAGAGAGGTAAGCATGTTATCTGCGAGTCTCCTATATCCTTGTCTGCCGAGCAGACAAATGAGCTGCTTTCCTTGGCGGCAGAGAAGAACTGTGTGCTTTACGAGGGAATAAAGACGGCGTATGCCACCGCCTTTACCCGACTTATAGCTATTGCCAAGAGCGGAGCTGTCGGAGAGATAAAATCGGTTGAGGCGACCTGCACAAGTCTGCGAACCGAGGAGGAAATAGAAAATGGAACCGTATTGGGCGCACTTGACGAGTGGGGCCCTGTCGCACTGCTTCCTGTGCTTGAAATTCTGGGAACAGAGTATACGGATAAAGAGATAGTAACCTTTAAAAACGAGAAATCGGGACTTGATACCTTTACAAAGGTCAACTTCCGTTATCCACAGGCACTTGCGAGTATAAAGGTCGGCGTTGGAGTCAAATCCGAGGGTGAGCTTATAATCTCGGGCACAAAGGGATATATATATGTCCCCGCGCCTTGGTGGAAGACCGAATATTTCGAGACAAGGTTTGAGAATGCGGAGGCAAACAGAAGATATTTCTATTCTCTCGAGGGAGAGGGAATAAGATACGGAATATCCGCGTTTATGAGAGCCACTAAAAATCTTTCCAAGCTTTATATATCAAGAAAAGTCAGTGTCGCGATAAGTACCCTGTTTGAGGACTTTCACGCGGGACGTGACGTGGTTTATATGTAACAGAAAAAATCCTTCCCCGAGGGGGAGGATTTTTTTGTTTTATAAATAATCACTAAAACCGAATCTGCAAAAATGTTCAAAGCGTAGAAAGTCAAAAAAGTTGCGAAAAGCCATTGACAGTCACTTGACCGTGTGATATAATCATATTGTAGTAATAAGATAGGAGGTGAGGTTATGTCAACAACGTTTCCGGGGACGACCATTGAGGTCAAGACGCTGGAAAAGGGAAGCTCAAAATTACTTTTTGACGGAATTTTCGCCACAGGCGGAATAACACTCTCCCAGATATCGGTGATGACGGGACTTGAGCCTTACCTGATACAGAATTGGGTAAAGCGTGGCTTTGTTACCTCGCCGAAGAAAAGGGTTTATTCAAGAGAGCAGTTCGCGCGTATCCTCATAATCAATATGCTTCGTGAGGCGTTGCAGATAGACCGGATATGCGGTCTCATACGCATTATCGGCGGTGTGCTTGACGACCCCGAGGACGACCTCATAGGCGACGATGAGCTTTATCATAAATATGTGGATATGCTCACGTCGGAGCAGATTGATATGACAGACAAGGAGACGGTACGTCGGGCGGCGGAGGACGCGATACTCGATTTTGAGGAGAGACGTCCCGATACCAAAAAGCAGCTTGTGAAGATATTGCAGGTAATGCTTTACGCACACGCGGCATCCGAGTTGAGACGGTCGGCGGAGGAAATGCTCTCCACACTGACGTAAAAAGTCTTATAAAACATACTGACAAATAATTATAATGCCCAGAAAGGAAAAATATTATGTTTATAGTTGATTGGTGGAATTCACTCACTACGGCGGCACAGATATTTGCCTGTGTTGCGATACCGTCTACGCTCGTTCTTCTGATACAAACTATTCTTATGCTTATCGGTATAGGCGGTGAGAGCGATGGAATAGAGGGAATAGAGGACGTATCCGACGGAATGCCGGACGATATTCCCGACTCTGACGTCGGTGACGGCGTTTTCGGTGAGGATATGGATACAGAGGCTCCCGACACTTTTGGTATTGAGGGACTTCGTATTTTTACTCTCCGCGGAATAGTGGCGTTTTTCGTCGTATTCGGTTGGGTAGGCGTCGTGATGGACGGTTCGGGCGTCGCGCTCTGGCTCACACTGCTTGTATCGGCTGTCTGCGGCTTTGCTATGATGTTTGTACTTGCTTTCCTTATGAGAGCTGTTATGAAGTTGAGAAACGACGGTAATACCGACAACAGAAACGCGATAGGAACCTCGGGTAAGGTATATCTCACCATTCCTCCCGCAAGAACGGGAGATGGTAAGGTCTCCGTTATGCTTCAGGGCTCTTACGTTGAGAGAAGCGCGGTCACCGATGACGAGGAGGCTATCCCCACGGGAAGCGAGATAGTTGTTGTGGGTGTCAGCGGGCAGACTGACCTTGTGGTCAGAAGAAAATGAAAACGAGGATAAAGGCGCTTTTCTCGCGTGAAAACCTACCTCGGCTGCTGAAGCTTGTGGGAGCGGTCACGGCGATATATATGCTTTATTTGCTGGTGTCATCGATAATTACAGTGAATATTTTTGCAAGAACAAATTCGCGGCTATCCTATGATGCCGATATGATAGGCACAACGGTAAGAAGCGTGATGGCTCTTGTATATTCGCTTCTGACGCTCTCAAGCTTTATGAATTCCTTCCTTTTCTTTGAGCGCGGTGAGCTTCATCGCTTTATTGCCGACAGGCAATATCAAGGGCGCTTTTACAAAAGATATCTGTTCGTGCTTCGCTCGGATTTCTTTTGGATAACTTTTATTGTGCTAGGAATCTGGACACTTGTCCTTCCCATAAGGGATATGATATTGGCGCTTGAGGTAGCGGTCTTTAATGATACCTATTTCAGCTTCAATTATCTGCTCGTGCTGCTCAATGTCCCCTTGATATTTCTCACCCTCCTTGTCACCTATTCATCGGCGCTTGGCTGGGTTGAGATAAAATGCGCCAAGGGAAATCTCCCCAAGCCTAAAACACTTGGAAGGCTGATATGGCAGCTCACATATACATCGTTTGGATTTGTCGTGACGGCAATATTTCTTCCTGTTGCCTGTGTTGTTATTTATTCCGCGGCTCTGATTCTCGGAGTATTTGCCCTCGCTCTCCCTGTAGTGGCGTTGGTTATCCTGCTTGGATACCTCGCTGTCAAATACGGTCGGGGTATTCTGGCTATAAGACGCTTTATGAAAAAGCTGCGGCGGATATGCAAGGAAAATAAATACAGAATCACAAATGAGAGAAGGATATATTCCTCTCTGCTTTTCGGACAGGAGGGAAGCAACTTCACCGTCGAGGCGGACGGCACGGCTTATACCTGTAAGCTGCTCGGTATTTCGGTTAAAAAAACGCCAATATTCCTCGACGAGGAGGGCAACGCGACCTATACTCACAGAGTTCTTTTTGTAGCCGAGCATATATCAACACTGAATTATTTCTTTGAAGCCGATAAAAAGCTTAATCAGGATTCGGTCAAAATAATCGTGATAGTTCCTGATGGCCAAAAGGTTTATGCCGATAACGGTCGTTCAAAGCGCAAGATAGAGCTTGGAGACAAGGTTATGGATTATCGCGTGTATCACGCCTCGGGCTTTGCCAACGCGCTTGAGAGACGGTGTATACTTAAATAGTAGTTCTAAAAATTTTTATACATTGGAGGAAAAATTATGCAACCCCAAATCATCATCTTAATCTGTGCCGTAGTTCTTGTTGTGGTTTCCTTTATTGCCTGGATATGCTCCAGATACAAGAAGTGTCCCTCCGACAAGATAATGGTAGTTTACGGTTCTATCGGTAAGAATAAGGACGGAACGAACAGAAGCGCAAAGTGTATTCACGGCGGAGCTGAATTCGTTATTCCCGTATTTCAGTCTTATTCCTATCTCGACCTGACACCTATTTCGATTCAGGTGGATTTGAAGAACGCGCTCTCAAGACAGAACATCAGAATTGACGTTCCCTCGAGATTTACCGTCGGTATATCTACCGAGCCGGGTGTTATGCAGAATGCTGCAGAGCGACTTCTCGGACTTCAGCTTTCCGAGATTCAGGAGCTTTCCAAGGATATCATTTTCGGTCAGCTTCGTCTGATTATCGCGACAATGGATATCGAGGAGATAAATACCGACAGAGATAAGTTCCTCGCGGCTGTCAGCAGCAATGTGGAAACAGAGCTTAAAAAGATAGGTCTGCGCCTTATCAACGTAAACGTCACTGATATCAGCGATGAGTCGGGATACATAGCGGCTCTCGGTAAAGAGGCTGCGGCTAAAGCAATCAACGACGCGAAAAAGAGCGTTGCCGAGCAGGACAGAGAAGGTTCTATCGGTGAGGCAAACGCAAAGATGGAGCAGAGAATAAAGGTCTCCGAGGCAGAGTCTGTGGCTATTCAGGGTGAAAATGAAGCCAAGATGAAGATAGCTATGTCCGAGGCGGCACTTAAGGAAAAGGAAGCCGAGGCTATGAAGATAGCGACCACGGCGGAGAAGATTCAGGCGGCAAAGGCACGAGAGGAATCCTATGCGGCAGAGCAGGCGGCAGAGGAAGCGAGACGCGCTAAAGAACAGGCAACGCTTGAGGCTGACATTATAGTACGCGCCGAGGCGAAGAAGAAAGAACTGGAACTTGCTGCAGAGGCAGAGGCAGAGCAGATGCGTAGACGCGCAAAGGGTGAAGCCGACGCGATTTACGCTAAAATGGAAGCAGAGGCTCGAGGCGTTGAGGAGATACTTAAGAAACAGGCGGCAGGTTTTGCCGAGATAGTGAACGCGGCGGGCGGAGATGCCGAGGCGGCGCTCAAGCTCCTTATCGCGGATAAGCTTGAAGACCTTATGAGAGTTCAGGTTGATGCCGTTAAGAATATCAAGATTGATAAGGTTACCGTTTGGGATGGCGGACAGAACGCCGATGGAAAGACCTCAACGGCAAACTTTATTTCGGGTATGATGAAATCTGTTCCTCCCCTTGACGAGGTTTTTGCGATGGCGGGTATGCAGCTCCCCTCGCTCCTCGGAAAGAAAGCAGAGGAGCCGAAGACCGATACAAATGAAACTGCTGAATAATAGGTAAAACAAAATGTGGCTATCGCAAATGCGATAGCCACAAATCTTTATCTTGTTATTACTTTATTATAATGCAGAAGGTGTTTTCTTCTTCGGATACAGAACCGAGAAGCACAGAGGTATGACCGTAGGATTTAGTGAATACCTCAAGCTCGTTCTTGGATATCAGAATATTCTCACCCTTTTCGTTGTAGTAGGAGTATTCGCCCTCCGCACTCTCTATTGTGTAGAAATTGTCACCCGTCTCGGCGTGGAAATCGGTCTTGGATTCGGCATCGTTGTGCGAGTATACCGTTTCTTCCTTTCCGTCAAGAAGCTTGATAATGTCGTATCCCACATCGGTGTTCTTCTTTATGAGAATAGCGCGGTTCATAGTAGCAAGAACTTCGGCATCGTTCTCATAGAGGTCGTAAGCCTTGTTCAAATCGAGAGTGTATATAACTCTCTCGCCGACAAAGTAAGAGCCGCAAAGGTCGAGCGGGTTGTTCATAACATTAAGCACCTTGCCTCCCGACTTGATTATCGAAACACCGCCGTCAAGTGTGCTGACCATATACTTGTCGTCGCTTATCTTGGTTGCCCATTCCGCGGACTGGTGGTCAATCATCTTGAGCGACTTTTTCGCCTTACCGTTGTTGCTCATCAGAACTATATCAATGTCCTCCTCGGATACCATAAGCTTTCGCTCCTCGATAGGACAGATGAAGGCGATATTTTCAAACTTGTCGTTGAATTCGTTCTTTTCCTCCGACTCGTTTTCATCGTAAAGCTCACCGTTAGTCATAACGGTTGAGACTATGTAGTCGAGCTTGAGGTCTTTCGCCTTTCCGCTTCTGATAGAGATAAGCTGGGATACGAGATTAGCCTTGTAGGTAGTGTCTTCCGCGATAAATGAGAGGTCGTAACGCTCGGTATCCTCATCCTGTGTTATTGTATACTGAAGCAGGATATTACCGTTGTTGAGAACGTGATATCTGTATACATCATCAATACTGTCGTCACCGTGACGAGGAGCGACATAAGTAAAGTGATGGTTGAATGAGCGGTCGTATACGGTTACCTTGTTACCGTTTATCATATAGAAATATTCGTCGTTGTAGAAATCGCAATCGCCGATATCCATATACTCGGGAAGGTCAGTTGCCTTTGAGAGTGTTCCTTTCTTCACGTTTATGTCGTAAGCCACACCGTTGAAAATTATCATATCCGCGAACTCACGCGCGTCGTTTGCCTTGGCGGAGGTCGCTACCTCAACGCCTGTTGAGTCGTAGAGCATGTAGGTCATATCAATATAGCCCTTGAGAGTTTCGATTACGTCCTCGCCTATATCAAGGTCACCCGCGATAAGCTTCGTGAGAATATCGAGCAGCTCGGCCTTCTTTGCATCCTCCGCGATAGCCTCAATGTTTTCGGAATCAACAACCGCCTTTGATACGAAAAATACGGGAGAATTGGCAAAGAACTCAAAGGTGTAAAAGGTGTTAAGAGGAGCTTCAAAGGTTCCAACTATAGTGCCGTCCTTGAGATTGAGAACCTTATACGAGGTAGAGCTGTTCTCGGTGTCGAGCTTGAAGAAAAGCGCGAGGTCGTCAGAGACGGTAAGCTTGTCGAATGTGTAGCCCTTAAGGTCGGCAAGGTCAACAGCCGTTTTGTAAAGGTCGGGGGAGAGGTCATAGTCTTTATTGAGAACCTTTCCAACAGACCAGACGCTTCCGCAGGATACAAGCAGTGTGCAGAGTATCAGGAGCGTCGATATCAGACAAATTAATTTTATTTTCATAAAATACCTCCTAAAATATTTCGGTAATTTCATTATACACGATATAAGCTCAAATGTCAACGATTTGCGTTATTTAAGCACTTTCGAAGTGCTTTTTTCGATATTCCTTTGGTGTGCATCCGTATACGCTCTTAAATGTGGTTATAAAAAGACTTGATGTTGAGAATCCAACTATATCCGCTATTTCCTCTACCGACATATTGCTGGATTTCAGAAAATAGGCACTCGTCAGTATACGGTAGTCGTTCAGATATTTGTGCGGGGTAACCCCCATATCCTTTTTGAAGACTCTTATCAGATGATTTTCGGATACAAAAAGCGAGTCGGCAATTTCTCTGACAGATATTTTTTCGCCGTAATGTTCCTTTATATACTTTACAACACTGTCGGAAAGCGAGTGCGGGGAGTGAGGAGAGATGAGATTTTTAGCCACGAGATGAAAAACCTCGCTTACAGTATTTGATATGGCGATGTCATTTCCGTCCGAATCATTGAGTGAAAGCGACAAAAGCTTTTCCATAAGATTGGCATAATCGTTCGCCGTTTTTGAAAAGAAGATACCGTTTTCAGCCACGGTGTCGAGGAAAAGCTCGGAGAGCAGACCGTCCGGGTGAAGCCAATAAAATTCCCAGAGTCCCCCCGTCGGTGTTTTATATGCGTGTGCCATATTTCTCGGTATAAGAGCAATGCTTCCTCGCGGAAGATTATATTCCTTTCCATTTACGGACATCCATCCGCAACCGCCCACCGTTGCTATAATAAGATGGCGTTTGTCTCCGTTAGGTCTTTGAACTCTATAAAGCTCATTGCACTTGTGCCATCCTACGCTGCTGACAAAAAAATATGACGGATTTTCTCTCTTTGAAATCTGGTGAGCCAGACGAACCTCGCCAAACGCTCCGTTTACACTATACATATACCACCTCGAAATATCAAAAAATAAACATTATGTTTTTAAAAATAAACCATATGTCTTTTAGTGATTTACTTCATTATGGATTTATAGTAACATATTTTGTGTGATGTTTCAATAGGAGAGAAGAAATTTTCTTTTTTTGAAAAATCGAAAATATAAAAATATTGATATTGGAGGAACTGAAAAATGACATCTTACGAGAGAATTAAGCGCACATACGAGCGAAAGGAGACCGACCGCGTACCGATAATAGACAATCCGTGGAGGGGAACCGTCAAGCGTTGGGAGCGAGAGGGAATGCCGAAGGGTATGGACTGGAGAGACTTTTTCGATGTGGATAAAAAGGAAGGGATAAGTATTGATATTACTCCTCGCTATCCCGTAAAAATTATTGAGGAAACCGATAAATACATTATCTCCACAACTCCTTGGGGAGCAACACAGAAGTGCCTTAAGGAAGCTGACGCAACCGCAGAGGTGCTTGAGTTCAAGGTGACCGATGCCGAAGCCTGGGCAGACGCAAAGGCGAGAATGACTCTTGACGACGACAGAATACCGTGGAAGCACCTTGAAAAAAATTACGATAAATGGCGTGCCGAGGGCAGATGGATATCGGCAAACTTCTGGTTTGGCTTTGATGTTTCTCATTCCCGTATGACAGGAACAGATACTATGCTTATCACTCTGCTTGACGAGCCCGAGCTTGCGCAGGATATTTTTGATACATACCTCAGAAGCTGCGAGGCGCTTTTCCAGAGAGTGTGGGATGCGGGATATCATTTTGACGAGGTATATTGGCCCGACGATATGGGATACAAGGGAACGGCATTCTTTTCGTCGGATGTCTACAAGGAGGTGCTTAAGCCCTATCACACCCGCGCCGTACAGTGGGCTCACGACCACGGAGTACCCGCCCGTCTGCATTCCTGCGGAGATATTACGAAGCTTCTGCCCGATATCGTGGACACGGGAATAGACGCCCTCAATCCCCTTGAGGTAAAATCGGGATTCGACGCCTATGCGGTTAAGCAAAAATACGGAGACAAGATAGTTCTTCACGGCGGTATGAATGCTCAACTATGGGGTAATACCGAGGCAGCTGTAGCCGAGGTCAGAGAGAAGCTTCCTTACCTGAAGGAGGGTGGCGGATATATATTCGCGTCTGACCACACTATCCCGAACAACGTAAGCCTTGAGACGATGAAGTGTATTATAGAGGAAGCACAGAGACTCGGAAGCTATAATTAAGCACGATAATATGGTTTTGTTGCAAAAAAATATCTCCAAAAGCACGATTTCCATATTTACGAATTGATAAAAGTCTGTTATAATGAATATGTATGGTTCGAGGTTTACCTATGTGAGCTGAGAGCTTCTCAAAACGCATTAAGGAGACGCTATGACGGTCAATGATACAAAGCCATCAAGAGTAGCCGCCGACGACACAGAAAAAGCCCCCCGTATCTATCAGGAGACGGCGGTCTTTAAGCGAGTGTACGACAGTGCCGCTCCTTTCCGAGGCTTACATACAAATGATATTATTGAAATAGGGCTCGTGGTGTCGGGGAACGGTACGTTCAGAATTCTGGACAATCTTATTCCTTGCAAGGAAGGCGATATTTTCGTTATCCGTCCCGATTCTCCTCACGGATTTTTCGCTTCGGAGAGCGGAGAGACTCTTACAGTGAGGCGGTTGTGGTTTGATGTCTGCGACTGGTTTGACGGAGTCTTTGCCGATGCCGAGGATTCTCGCTTCTGTTACGGTGTTTTCTCGGATAATTTGCTTATGACATACGCTGTGCTTACCGCGAGTATCCAAAATGAGATAAACCAATTCTGTAACGCGATAGCGCTTGAAACAGAGGAGCAAAAAAGCGAGTGGCGTGAAGCGGTAAGAGCAAATCTCTCAATGATGCTGATTACTATCGGACGCTATGTGGGAAGAGCTATCAAAAATCTTCCGACGGCGCTGCCGAAAAAGTGGAGCGTAGTCTCCGAGGTTATGAGGCAGGTCAATGAGCATATCGGAGACAGTGAGCTTACCTTGAATTCTATCTCCGCATCTCTTTACGTCAGCGCATCGCACTTGAGCCGTCTTTTCAAGGAATGTACGGGTGAGACGTTTGCGGAATATCTGCGACGGACGCGAATTGCTCACGCGTGTACTCTCTTGATGGAGACAGACCTCACAGTTGAGGAAATAGCAAGACAGTGCGGAAAGAAGGACTTACCTTCGTTTTATCAATCGTTTTTCGTCTATAAAGGCGTAACGCCTAATCAATATAGAATAAAAAAGAGTAAAGAAAAGAGAAAAGGAGACAATCATATGAGTATTTTGAATGAAATTTCCGAAAATCTGCAGAAGGGTAAAGCAAAAATCGTCAAGGAGCTTGTTCAACAGGCTATAGATGACGGAGTTGCAGCAGAGGTGATTCTTAACGACGGACTTATGCACGGTATGAACATTATCGGTGAAAAGTTCAAGAACAATGAGATATACGTTCCCGAGGTGCTTGTTGCGGCAAGAGCTATGAATATGGGAGCGCAGATACTCAAGCCTCACCTTGCAGCAAGCGGAGTAAAGGCCACCGGTAAGGTTTGTATCGGTACCGTTCAGGGCGACCTTCACGATATCGGAAAGAACCTTGTAAAGATGATGCTTGAGGGTAAGGGACTTGAGGTTGTTGACCTCGGAACCGATGTTTCTGCCGAGACCTTTGTAAAGACAGCGATGGAGCAGGAATGTCAGGTAATCTGTTGCTCGGCTCTGCTTACGACCACTATGGGCGTTATGGCAGATGTTGTCAAGGAAGCAGAGAAGGCGGGTATCCGCGATAAGGTTAAAATAATGGTTGGCGGCGCGCCTGTAAACGAGGAATTCTGCCGTGAGATAGGAGCAGACTGCTATACAGTTGACGCGGCAAGCGCGGCAGACGCGGCAGTTGCATTTTGTAAGGCTTGATTTGATTTTTTAACACAGATTGGAGATTAAAAAATGAATAACCTCACACGCGCAATAAGATTTGAAAAGCCTGACTTCATTCCTATGCGATTCAGCATAAATCACTCTTGCTGGCATCATTATCCCAAGGCCGCACTTTGGGATCTGATGGAGGAGCATAAGCTTCTCTTTCCAAATTTTGTGCGTCCGAATGCAGATTGGATGCCCGAATATAAGCTTGTTGCCATAAAGGATA